>NZ_JBXWRJ010000004.1:0-250172 GCF_059612845.1 Ruegeria sp. YKSE079
TGATCGAATGGCCAGTTTTCTCGCCGCGTTGCGGCAGCCGAAAATTCAGCTACCGCAGAAACCCCCCGCGCTGCGAGCGCGTGCAGCATGAAAACACAATGGCCGGGTTGGGCTCCTAGCCGTCAATCGCTGCACCGTGCATGAACGACTGCTTTGCAGAAAATGTGACTGAGACCATCTGCGGCATACCTCTCCTTCAGACGGTCACCCAAAATTCAAACTACGTTGTCTCAGCGCGTTCTGCGACGATACCGCTCATATCTGCACGTACAGCGCCAACGCCCGCTGTTCGCTACACGGGATGCGACCTGCCACAAACCGACGTACACACAACAATTACAGTTTGCCTGCGGCACCACTAGCTCAGCTCATCAGGCTTCGGCTTGTTGAATGGCTTGGGCTTTGCACGTTTCTGCCGCTTCGGTCGCGGCTTCGGTTTGGTTGGGCCGGGGATCGGCAGCGGTTTGGGCTTGGGGTGTCGTTTCCATGCAGTCTCGCCGACCACCTCACTCATGAGCATAGCTGGCCCCCAGCAAAATGGGGTGATGCAAAATCACCACCTCGAAACTGTAAGTACTTCCCTGCCAGATTTTGCAGCTCAGAGATTTCTGTGCGCAGAACCCCTTTCGAGCTCATAGCCCCATGCGCTCCGGCGTCATCCACTTGGCCATGGCCTGCTGATCCAAAGCTTGCTGACAGAGACCACGCAACACATGGAACCGCCGAACCCACTCTTGATGTTCAGGCTTTTCACTGTTGCTGAGGTGCCTGACGTAATAGCCGAGCTTTGATGCGCAGGTGAACATCGTGACACGGCACGGGTGGCTTGGGCTAAAAATGCACTACAAGCGGTACAAAGGGCTTTAAAAAACTGGCGTGGTAGGCAAGCCTTGTCGTGTTCACTCGGAACCCTCCCCGATCACATGCTTAGAGACATCGGACTGACAGCGGCTGATGTTGAAAGCGCAATTCACAAGCAATCCGGCGACGCGGAAACAGACAGACTGGCTGAGACCGCTAAGCGACAGGCGAGGAATTGGTGATAAGCTGTTTTTCGTTTGCGTTCGCGAACACTGTGGGGAAGAAGTGTGTTGCAGTCGCTGTGGGCAAACAGTGTGTTGCGAACACTGTGTTCAACACTGCGATTCCAAACACTGTGTTCAACACAGCTTTTCAGTCCGCAAATCCACCCAGCAACGCACGAAAAACTGTGCGATGACTGTGCAACGCAGGAAGTGAAAACTGTGCGATGCTGAAGTGCCTTATTTTTATGGCTAAAATGGTGCCCGGGGGCGGAATCGAACCACCGACACGAGGATTTTCAAGACTTGCGTTTATTATAAATCATTGTTTTTAAATAGTTATTTGCTTAAAAATTGAGCTGTGCGATAAACTGTGCGATGCGCTTTTGCTGCGCTGGATTGGGCAAACACTGTGTTCAACACACTAACCTGAAACACTGTGCCTGAACACACTTTCAGCAACTGTGTTTGGAAGCATGTATCTGTGCCAGCCGTTGCTGCCTGGGCCGCCCGATCACGATGCTTCAGCTCGCACTCGTCAGCTCGAACGACCTTCTTGTGTTATGATGCGGAATTGGTAACGCGGAAGGGCCGTCATGAATGTCTTAGTCGTCTTCGATCATCCGCGACGGAAATCGCTGTCAGGCGCTGTGCTTGATCAGTTCGTGTTAGGCTTAGAGGAAAGCGGGAACATTCCTGAGATCGCGGACTTGCATGCTGAGCGATTTGATCCCCGCATGCCCGTTGAAGATGAGCCAAACCTTAGTGGCGGAGCGCAATCCTATACCGAAGCCGTGCAACGCGAACAGGCCCGTGTGGAGAGAAACGATGCGGTTGCCTTCATCTTCCCAGTTTGGTGGTGGTCAGTGCCTGCGATGACCAAGGGTTGGATCGACAGGGTCTGGAATGCCGATTGGGCTTACGGAAACAAAAAGCTAACGCTTGACCGAGCACTGTTGGTTGGTCTCGCAGCAACTGGGTCCGCGTCGTTCAAGAAGCGCGGCTATACAACTGCTATGGAGACGCAGTTGGTCGTCGGAGTGATGAACTTCTGCGGCATCACGAACGCCAGACTGGAACTCCTTCACGATACCTTGGAAGGCGACGACGAAAGGCAGGCGCTTCTGGTGAAGGCGAGAACTCTAGGGCGTACTTTCGCAGACTGAGTTGATTTTGGACATCATGACTTCCGTTAATTCTTTGGCCGGATAGTGCTGGCTCCAACCTCGTTTTTGAGCACCGTAGTGCAGATAACATGCGGCAATAGACGAGCACTCTAGCGGGACGCCCCCGAGCCTTGGAAAGCGAGGTATGCGTCCAACTCACTGACGAAACCATCTGATCTGTTTGCAATCCATTCGACGAAGAGCGCCCGCAGTTCTGAGTTCGCCCGGGATCGCGCCCATAGGAGACGATAGGCGTATTTGGTCTGGCATATCATTGACGGTCCGAATGGCAGAATGAGCGATCCAGCTTTCAACGCATGAAATGCCTCCACAATCCCGCAAAGCGCCAACCCCTGACCCGCTGCCGCCGCTTGAAGCCCTGAGCCTGTTTTCGAGATGCGTACACCATGGTTTAGATAACTGGGGTCAAACCCGAAGGCCTCGCCCCAGGCTTGGAAGTCAAGCCATCCCGGGTCCTTGGTGCGATTGGTGACGTGGATGAGAGGTACACCCTTTAGTGATCGCACATCCGGACCTAGCCCTTGCTGGTCTGCAAAGGTGGGCGAGCATACTGGGGCAACAAAATCACCGAACAGCGCGCGTTCTTCCAATTCAGTGTCGCGGGTGGGACCGTATCTGATCGCAAGATCATAGTCTTCTCTCACCAAGTCGATATCGCGATTGGATGGGTCCAAGTGTAAGTCCGTATCCGGGTACTGCTGTTGGAATTCCGCAAGCATTGGTGACAGCCAGTTTTCCGAAAACGACTCTGGCAGGGTAATGCGTAGACGGCCAGCCGCATCGTTCGGTTTCAGTTGTTCATACGCCTGCGCAAGCCTTGCAAAGCCGTCTTCTAATAATTCCCGAACCCGCAACGCATCCTCAGTTGGCTCGATGCCCGAGCTGGAGCGAACGAACAGACTTTTGCCGAGGTAAAGTTCTAGAGACCGGACCCTTTGCCCAACCGCAGCCGGCGTAATTCCAAGTTCGTTGGCGGCCAGGGAAAAGCTCCCATGCCGCAATGTAGCGTCCAGAGCGCGCAACGCATTCAAATGAGAAAGATGCATGCCAACAGCCTAAAGGTTTCCTTTAGCGCAGCAAAATGAAATCACGCGTGCAAAGCAATCATACCCATCCATACTGAGTACTGTGGCGCAGGCTGTCACCACGAAAACGGGACCATGGGGAAGACGAGGCATGTTCACGCTTTATTGGGAGTATCTGGCAGGCTCGATTGTGGTACAGGCAGCCCTTGAAGAAATTGGTGCGGATTATCGACTACACTACGTGGACATGGGCGCTGACGCACATCGCGCCGCAGATTTTCTGCGCCTAAACCCAACCGGGCGCATACCGGCTCTTAGATGCGCGGATGGCAAGACGATTGGAGAGACTGCAGCGATTGTTACGCTACTGGGCGAGATGTACCCTGAGACCGGGGTCACTCCAGCGCCCGGCGATGATAATCGTGGCGAGTTTCTTTTTTGGCTGAATATCATGACGACCTCAGGCTACATGACTGCCGCACGCCTCGGGCACCCTGAGCGCTATGCGAACAGCAGCAGTGCGATCGAGGAGGTCGGCGCAAAAGCGGCAGTCGACTACAACGCCTTTTTCGATGTAACGGAGGGTGCGATTGCGGGTGATCCCTACTTCATGGCGAGCGGTCTGACAGCACTGGATTTTTACGTCACAATGCTGACCGAGTGGCACGCCAACAAACAGTCTCTGTTTGGTTCACGGCCCAAGCTCGACGCGCTGTGTCAATCTGTGAGTGAAAGCAGTTCCTACAAGGCCGCAATGGAGACACATGCACCGCCGCCGACTTGAATATACAAGCGGTAAATCGCTCTGGTTTGTTCCCATAGCTGCATTGCGGACAATACAAAAGAGGTCTCATTGACGGACGCCTCTCCATTAGCCTACCCTCTTGGAATGATTAGCGGCAAATACTTCGACGATCTGTCGGTTGGAGATACCTTCGAAAGCGGCGGGATCACACTCACAGAAGGCGCGATTATTGACTTCGCGCTTACGCACGATCCGCAACCCTTCCACGTGAACAAGGTTGCGGCAACAGAGTCGATATTTGGCGGCCTCATCGCCAGTGGCTTTCAAACCATCGCGCTCACTTTTCGGTTGTTTCGTGACACTGGTGTGCTGAATGGTACCAACTTAGGCGGGCATGGCATGGACGAAGTGCGATGGCTCGCTGCGGTGTTTCCCGGCGACACATTGCACGCACGCGTAACGGTCTAGGTGCTCACACCGTCGCGTTCGAAGCCCGACCGGGGAACGGTCAGATTCCGCTACCGTACGTACAACCAGGACGATGACGAGGTGCTAAGCTTGACCATGGACCATGTGATGGCGCGACGGAAATAGGTGAGTTCACCTTATCCGGTCACTCAAAGCTTGTTTCACCTACGACAGCTCCGCGGACAAAGTGGGCTTTCGCTGCTTTCGCGCCAATGGCTGCTTTTGCAACAAAGCCGACACGCTGCTACTTGGCTGAGACACTATCGACATCCAACAACGGCAACTTGTGCCAATTTGTGATCACAGCGGACGAATGTACAGCCGAAGGCGGCTAGTATATGACGCGCCCTTCAACGCAAGCATCCCTCGTACCGCCCAAATAGCAACGAGCGTTAGGCGGTCGCCAACAGATTTGATGATGCACAAGTTTTGCACTCACCGCCGGCTATGCTAGGTTTGTCCCGATCAATGAATGGGTCGGATCCATGCGAGGCACCAGCGCAGAGAACTGGCAGGACGATTTTGATAGCCTTGCAGCTCAGGACGCAGTGGGTGGGCTAGGAACTGATGACCTCGAAGCGCTCGCCACAGCGGCCTACATGACCGGTCGCGAAGACGACTACCTGTCGATAATGGCTCGCATTTTTGAAGCCCGAGAGGCGGCGCAGGAGGACGAAGCCGCGGCTCGGACGGCATTCTGGATTGGACTAGCTTTTATGTTTCGCGGCGAATATGGCCGTGGAGGAGGCTGGGTTGCACGCGCCGCAGATCTGGCCAAGCATCTGCCGCCCGACAGCGCTGTGCACGGCTATGTGCTCACACCATCGGCTGAAGGCGCACTGGATCGCGGCGCCCCAGCTGACGCGCAAGAACTGGCCGAGCGCATCCTGGCAAACGCAGAGGGATGCGGTGACGCGGACCTGGAAGCCATCGCGAGGCACATCGTCGGTCGGGCGAGGTTTGCGCAGGGCGACATCATTGGCGGACTGGCCGATCTCGACCGTACAATGATCGCCGTCACCGAGGGCCGGTGTTCGCCAATCGTGACCGGACTAATCTACTGCAGTGTCATCGATGCTTGTCAGAGCTTTCAGATTTATCAACGCGCCGGGGAATGGACTACTGCGCTGGCGAGCTGGTGTGACGTCCAACCGGGGCTTGTCGCCTTCACCGGTCGATGCATGGTCCATCGGGCCGAAATTCTGGTATTGTCAGGCGACTGGTGGGCTGCCGCGCGCGAAGCCGACGCAGCTTGCGAGCGGCTTGCAGTGGGACCGACCGCGCATCACGCTGGTCCTGCATTTTACCAGCGTGGCGAGGTGCTTCGGCTCACAGGCCGATACGACGAGGCAGGTGAGGCTTACCGTGCCGCTAGCCGCCATGGCTTCGATCCACAACCTGGGCTAGCGCTTTTGCGGCTTGCCGAGGGCAAAGTGCAGTCGGCAGGCTCCGCGATCCGCCGAGCGCTGGTGGTTGCCAAAAGACCGACTGAGCGGATGCGGCTCCTGCCGGCAGCCGCCGAGATAGCGCTTGCCGCTGGAGACGCGGCGGCAGCTGAGGAGTATTGCGTCGAACTTGGCGGGCTGGGGCAGACACACGGCTCGGATGTGGCGAAGGCTGTTGGAGCAGAAGCAAACGCCACAGTCGCGTTGGCTCGAGGCCAGGCTGAGAAGGCGTTGCGCGAATGCTCGCAGGCCCTCGTGGTGTGGCGCCAGTTGGCTGCCCCGCATCGGCTTGCACGTATCCGACTGCTGACTGCCCGTGCTTGCGCTGTGCTGGGCGATGCCGAAACCGCCAGAGCAGAGGCTGATGCCGCAATAGAAATCTTTCGCGGTTTGGGTGCCGGACCCGATGTGAGGGCCGCACAAGCTCTGCTGCGTAAGCTCGCTACCGACCCCGAGAGCCCGCTGACCACGCGGCAAGCCGAAGTGCTGCGCCTTGTCGCCCGAGGTCAGACAAACCGTGAGATCGCCGGTGAACTGGGGCTCTCGGAACGCACTGTGGACCGGCATGTCTCCGACATTCTTACCCGGCTCGAAGCTCCAACCCGCGCCGCCGCGAGCGCCTGGGCGGTCTTGAACGGACTTACCTCACAGATCGGCTCTGAGTAGTTCTACCCAGTCGAATTTTTCAGGCACCTCGGTAACCTCACCGAAGCGGACTTCGCATTGCGCGTCTACCCTTGAGTCATCGCAAACGAACGGAGCAAGGCACGGAGGCCACTTTGACAAGTATGACCCACAAGCCCGGCACCTCTGGAGCCTTTGCCAGACATACCACCCACCGAACCAAGACCGGAATAGGAGTTCACGATGACAAGACTGACGACAGCACTGACCGCAATCACCTTGGCGTCCCTGACGGCCGGCAACGCAATCGCTTCCGAAGAGGAAGTCGTGACCATGCTGCTAAGCCAGGCTCTCGTGGGCATGGAGGACACGGAAGTTAACATTTTGAAGCTCGATGTTCCGGCCGGATACCAGACACCACGCCACATTCATCCCGGTCACCTTTTCATCCTCGTGCTCGACGGAAACGTGGAACTCGTTGTCGAGGGTCAGCCGACTGTGCAGCTCATCACAGGTGAGGCGGCCTACGAGATTCCCAATCTGCCAATGATCGGCCGCAACCTCAGTACGACGGAACCAGCGCAGCTGTTGATATTCGCGATCGGCGATGCGGGTGCTCCGATCGAGATCGCCGCAAACGATTGAAGCTCAGTGGACAAAAGGAGGACAATATGACCCTGCAGACAACCGAAATCGAAACCGCCATCCTCGATATCCACAGCTTCTTCACCGACTGGGTGGGAGGGCGTTGCCCGGGAGACTCCGAAACCTTCCAGAAGAACGCCCTCGACAAGATTGCCGATGATTTCGTCGCAATCTTCCCGGCCGGCCGCATGTTTGGTAAGAAGGACTTCGAAGGCTACATGGGGTCGATCTACGGATCGAACCCAGACTTCCGGATCAAGATTCGCGACATTCGGATGCAGCATCTGAGCGCGGAAATCGCTGTCGTCAATTACGAGGAATGGCAACGTGATGCAAAGGACTCTGAACGCCCCAACAATGCGCGCGTGACGACCATGGTTCTCGGAACCAAGCCGGACGGCGACGGCCTGCACGTGCTGCAGGTGCACGAGACGTGGTTGCCCGACGAGGTTCAAGTGAGCGGCGACTACAGCTTTTGAGATTAAGCCACATGACCCGCCCCGGCTTTCCCGGAGCGGGTCACTCAGACTGGCGGAAAGCTTGTCATCCTGATTTCTAAATACCGCCGTTGCTGACATTCGCTCACGCCGCAGCATTCGTGAAATTGGGCTCGTTGCTGCCTTCGGATGCTACGCAGCAAACACCTGTCAGAGATCCTTTTCACCGTCGCACACGGCCCAAAGCCGACCTCCAGCAGCTGATCGTGATGCTGCGATCGCAGCCCGCTTTGCGGTCATTCGCTGCAAGTGCGAAACCGGCATTAAGGGGAACTGGTGCTTTGCGGGACTTTTCCGTCATTGGCCCGCGTAAACAGAATGACCGCAGTCAGTCCAAATCTACGTTCATTCCCGGGTCGCCTAATCACTCAACAAAACCGTTGGATCGCGGGTCCGAGCGTCAGAAATTATTTTTCGAGTAGACGCGCCAGCCCGCTGGCATCTTGGATTTCAATAGCGCGTTGGCTTGTGCACACAAGACCCTGTTCGGAGAACTCAGCCAAAGTTTTTGCAACAATTGTCCGTGAAAGGTTTGCCGCATCGGACAGTTCAGCCCAACTCACTGGAATTGGATTGACTGGCGGCACATCTTGATAGGCATTGCGCTGCGCACTTAACCTTAAGAGCGTCGCGGACAGTCTTTTCGCAGATGTTTTTAACATCAGATCTTCAGCTACTCCGATGGCCAATCCCTGATTCAAGACTGCCAGGAGCGTCAAAGACGGCCACATGCCAGGGTGCATTTCCGCGATTTCATCCATCTGAGTTCTATTCAACGCAAACACCTCGACATCGCCAACTGCCGTCATTTCCATGATGCCCTTTTGGCCCGTCACGACTTCGGTTTCTCCGAACCAGAAACCTTGACCAACAAGATGTCCGAACTGGGGCGGCTGTTCGTTCATCGTGACCCACATTTGAACATGGCCGGATGCTATCCCGCGAATACAGGTCTGTTTTTCGTCAAACCCATAGATCGTTTCCTTGTTCCGGTAGTATTCGAACTGGCCCTTTTCCAAAATTAACTCTGCGAGCGCCGGCTCGATCTTGCCCAGCCATCCCGACAGAAGCCGTTTTTTCGTATTCTTTTCCATAGAGATTCAATCAAACGCATCCAGATACGGACGGCATACTCACATGGTTTGTGTCAGGTTGAAAGCGACTCATCGATGGAGGGCACCATGAGACTCCCACTTTCCCTGCCTGTTGTCTGCGGAATTGTTGCACTTTGGCCCGCGCTTGCTGCAGCTCAGAGTGCGACGAACCCGGAGGGCATCTCAGGGCCACCAAGCGCGCCTTACTCGCCTTTCGCAAATCGCGCTTATCCCACAAACGTCTATTTCGGCGACACGCATGTTCATACAGGGCTTTCCGCCGATGCCGGGGGCGGTGGCACCACTTTGATGCCGCGCGACTCCTACAGGTTTGCGCGTGGAGAGCAGGTGGTCTCGAACAGCGGTCAGCCTGTAAAGCTCGCACAACCACTCGATTTCTATATTATCACAGACCATTCCGACGGCATGGGATTGATCACGGATATCAAGAGTGGCGCGCCGTCCGTTATGGCCGATCCATTGGGTCGCGATATGCATGACCGTTTTGCGCAAGGCGGACAGGAGGCTTTGCTGGCCTCCCAGGAACTCGTTTCGATATTTGCACAGGGACAACTGCCAGACGCCTTGAATTACCAACCCGGAAATCCAGCCTACAAGCGGGTCTGGGATGACATCGTCGCTGCCGCGGAAGAGTTTAACGACCCCGGTGTGTTCACGACATTCATCGCTTATGAATGGACGTCGCTTATCAAAGGGAACAATCTGCATCGGAATGTCATCTTCCGCGACGGGGCCGAGCGGGCTGGGCAAATGGTGCCTTATTCAACAACCCCCCCGATGGGGAGCCCTGACCCCAAAGACCTTTGGGCGTGGATGGAAAACTATGAAGAGGTCACAGGCGGTGACGTTCTTGCCATTCCACACAATGGCAACCTGTCCAACGGCATGATGTTTGCACTTAGAGATGATTTCAACGGCGGCGCGCCTTACGATGTGGCTTATGCAGAAGCGCGTCAGAAATGGGAGCCATTGTACGAAACCACGCAACCAAAAGGAGACGGTGAAGCGCACCCCGCTTTGTCTCAAACGGATGAGTTTGCGGACTTTGAGACATGGGACTGGGGCAATCTCGATCTGACGGCCGCCAAAGAGTCGGATATGCTGCCAGGCGAATATGCCCGCTCGGGATTGCAACGCGGCTTGCAGTTAAAGTCCGAGCTCGGAGTCAATCCATTCAAGTTCGGACTTGTTGGTGCCTCGGATACGCATACGGGCCTGACCACGCCAAATGAAGCAAATTTCTTTGGAAAGTACGCCGTTTATGAACCATCGCCCGAACGCGCTGTCCACGTCGCAAAAAAGAACGACAATCTCGGTTTGGAGTACTATTCTTGGCAGTATGTGACGCCCGGTTTGACGGCCATTTGGGCGACCGACAATACACGCGGTGCGTTGTTTGATGCGATGGAGCGCCGCGAAGTTTATGCCACCACCGGAACGCGTATTCGTATGCGCATGTTCGGCGGTTGGGACTTTGACGAAAGCGATCTTCTGGGCCGTGATCTGGGACGTATCGGCTATCGCAAAGGCGTGCCTATGGGAGCGGATTTACCGGAAGGCGAAGGGGCTCCGTCATTCCTTGTCTTCGCTTTGAGAGACCCAATGGGCGCGAACCTCGATCGCATTCAGATCGTCAAAGGATGGATTGATGCCGAAGGGACCCCTCAAGAGGCAATCTATGACATCGCCTGGTCTGGTGATCGTCAACTTGACGAAAACGGAAAGCTCCCTTCCGTGGGATCAACGGTCAACCTGTCAGTTCCCAGCTGGACCAACACTATTGGCGCGCCGGAATTGGGCACAGTTTGGCAAGATCCTGATTTCGATCCAGCCATCGAAGCCTTCTATTACGCCCGCGTCCTTGAAATTCCGACGCCGCGTTGGACAGCTTATGACGCAGTCAAATTCAATCTGGAGCTGCCAGATCACATCCCACTGATCAGCCAACAGAGGGCGTATTCCTCACCAATTTGGTATTCAACGGAGCAATGATATGAAACACCTGTCCATCGCAACAGCCGTCCTTCTGTCCAGTGTCGCTTTTGCCACAGCGCAAGAACAGGACGTCGCCGGGTTGAACACTGCCGAAGATCAGTTTGCCGGGCGGCCCTATTCTCCGTACGCCAATCGTGCCTTTCCGACGCAGGTGTATTTTGGCGACACGCACGTGCACACCGGGCTTTCGGGCGATGCAGGCGGCGCGGGCACGACGCTTCTTCCCCGTGACAGCTACCGCTTCGCACGGGGCGAGCAAGTCACGTCAAACACCGGGCAGCCTGTCAAGCTATCGCGTCCGCTGGATTTCTACATGATCACAGATCACTCTGACGGCATGGGTGCGATCATTGATGTCTTGAAGGGCACGCCCAATGTGATGGCCGATGAGCAGGGCAAACAATTCCACGAAGACTTCAATGCTGGCGGTGCGCAAGCGCAAGAAGCGGCTTTTCGGTTGAGCACAGTTTTCTCGGACGGAACACTGTCTCCGGCAATCAATTATCAGCCGGGTAACCCGGCTTTCAAACGCGTCTGGAATGATGTGATTGCCGCGGCTGAGGAGTTCTATCAACCCGGCATATTCACGACCTTTGCGGCCTTTGAGTGGACGTCCGTCTATCGCGGTGGCAACTTGCACCGAAATGTCATTATGCGTGACGGCCCTGAACGGACAAGTCAGGTTGAGCCTTATACGACAGCACCACCCATTGGCAGCACAGACCCGCGCGATCTATGGGCCTGGATGGAAAATTACGAGCAGGTCACCGGTGGAAGCGTGTTGGCCATTCCACATAACGGTAACCTGTCAAACGGCCTGATGTTCTCTATGAAGGACGACTTTGCTGACGGGTCACCAGATCTTGATCCGGCGTATGCGGAACAGCGGCAGAAATGGGAGCCGCTCTTTGAGGCCTCCCAGGTCAAGGGAGACAGTGAATCACACCCTTTCCTTTCACCGGATGACGAGTTTGCAGACTATGAGACGTGGGACTGGGGCAACCTCAACCTAACCGAGGCCAAGACTCCAGAGATGCTTCCGGGCGACTATGCCCGCGGCGGGTTGAAACGCGGTCTGGAATTGGAAAGCGAACTTGGCGTCAATCCGTACAAGTTCGGTATGGTCAGCGGGACCGATACGCATACTGGTATGACGACGTCCGACGATGACAACTTTTACGGTAAATATGCAGCCTACGAACCAAACCCAAACCGGTCTACCAAAGTCGCGCATCAGAACCCGGATACGGGATTGAGCTACGAATCCTGGCGCTACAGTTCTGCCGGTTTGACGGCGGTATGGGCAGAAGACAACACGCGCGGCGCAATATGGGATGCTATGAAGCGCCGCGAAGTTTATGGCACAACCGGGCCGCGCATACGTGTTCGGTTGTTCGGCGGTTGGGACTTTGAAGAAGGCGACGCGCTGCGCCGCGACCTGGCACAAATTGGCTATTCGAAAGGCGTGCCGATGGGAGCGGACTTGTTACCCGGTGATGGGGCTCCGTCCTTCCTTGTCTACGCGTTGCGCGATCCCATGGGCGCGAACCTTGACCGAATTCAGATCGTCAAAGGCTGGCTGGACGAAAACGGCGAGCAACAAGAAAAGGTCTATGACGTCGCATGGTCCGACAAACGTGTGCCAGGCGCAGACGGAAAACTGCCCGCCGTTGGGAACACGGTCGACCTGAGCATCCCATCCTGGACCAACACAATTGGTGCACCAGAACTGGGCGCCGTCTGGATTGACCCGGACTTCGATCCTACCGAACGGGCATTCTATTACGCCCGCGTGATCGAAATCCCGACACCCCGTTGGACGGCCTACGACGCGGTCAAGTTCAATCTGGACCTCCCTGAGGAGGTGCCGCTGATCACTCAGGAACGCGCGTATACTTCGCCCATTTGGTACACGCCGGGATAATGTCCATACGACACGAACCGCGCAGTCGCAAATTTGGAAAAGGTAAGCGTCTGGGATGTTCCATTTGGCTTGGCCACACGCCAGCGTGCGTCAGGTTCGCAGAATGCTTGGCGTCTGCTGGTCTGCGCCAGTTCAGCCTTTGCTCAGTCCTTGGCATTCGACTTTGCAAAGTCCGGAATTTGCGCATAGCTGTAATTGGGGCATCGCGCAGCATCGGTCAAAGTGGGCTCGCTGCCGACATTCTCTGCGGCTCGCACCGACTGGCAGTTTGAGCCCTTTGCGGTCGTCCGCCTCCTGGTATCCTCTCGCATGTGCAGTACGCCGCGAACGGCGCTTTGCGGCCATCCAAAACACGTCCTACGAATGATAGCGGTGCGGGACGAAGTGGACTTACGCTGCTCCTGCGCTAACGGCAGCTTTCTGTACATTGCGTCAGTAACGAAAATCACGTGAGGCAGGAACCGGTCATCCGCAGCAGTTGGAACTCACGGTCGCAATGGGCACAACGCTGGCAGCATTGCTAAGGAAAACTTCTGGTTAGGAACCGGATTATTTTTGCCGACCAGCCTCGGCAACCAAGGCCGTTAGCCTGTAGAACCCATGCGCCATCTTGGTGAAGGGCGTGAGTAAGAAAAAGGCAAGAACGGCGCCGAGGTGGATCGCCAGGAGGGTCGGCATGACAGTCGATTGACCAAGGGCATACAGCGCCAGCCCGCTGAAGCCCGTGAAGCCCAGCAGCCCGACAAAGGCGACTTCGCCGCCAAAGGCGGCAGAGGCGCCCAAGCTCCGGTCGGACCGCAGCTTCAGCCGGATAATCTCGACGCAACCAATAACCAACAACAGCCCGCCTGAAATCCCCAGCAGTTTTGGCAGGGAAAGCAGCCCATAGGGCGCGTGCATGTCGAAGACGTAGTGCATCACGGTCGCGACGCTGGTGGAGGCAAAGCACAGAAGGAAGCCGTACATGACCGCCTGATGTACCGCGCGCCGCGCGTGGGTGAACCGATCCTCGTCCTCGAAGTTGCAGCCGTCGCCATGCCCGCCCTTGAGGTTCTTCATGTTGGCGGCTTGACGGATTGCGGTGACCAGATGTTCGGGGCGGAACGGACCGGCACCGATGTGCCGCCAATACCGGCGCAGGCTGATCGCGATGCTGAACAGGGGGAACAGGAAGGCGGGCAGGAAGATGGCCACCATCGCGTTGTGCGACAGGACCGCATAAAACCCCTCGCCTGCGGCGGATGGCAAGGCGCGGACCGCCCAGAACAGCAGGGCAAAGCCGATGACGGTGGCAACGGCAATCAGCACACCATTCTTCTGAAAGGCCTTCCCGGCGGCGCGGGGGAAAGCCATTTCCTCCCAACTGTCCTGCCGGACATTTGCCAGCGCCTGCGGCAGGTTCAGGTCGAATTCATGCGGGGCCGTGTATTGGCAGGCATAGTAGCAGCCCCGGCAATTGTGACAGAGGTTCGCCAGTTGTGTCAGGGTTCCGTCGCCGAACGCGCGTTCGGCGTGCAGGGCGGGAAAGACGGAACAATAGCCCTCACAATAGCGGCAGGCGTTGCAGATCTCGGCCTGACGACGTGCCTCTTGCAGCAGATCAGATTGCATTTGCATGGGCGGCGGCCTCCTTGCCTGCGATGCGTCCAAAGACGGTTCCGATGGTCATGCCGAACCCGGCAAGATAGCCTTGGCCGAGGATCGACCCGGCCATGGTTTCACCCGCCGCCCAGAGGTTCGTGACAGGGCGGTTGCCGACAGAGCACTGCGCGCGCTCGTCAACCTTCAGGCCCAGATAGGTAAAGGTAACGCCGGTGCGCAGCGAATAGCCGTAGAACGGCGCTTCGGTGATCGGGCGGGCCCAGTTGGTTTTCGGCGGGGTCAGGCCGGTGGTCGCAACACCGTCCAGCTCGGTCGGGTGAAAGCCTGAGGTGTCGCCGCAGGCTGCGTTGAAGTCGTCCACCGTCTGAACCAGCGCGTCGGCGGGCAAGCCCATTTTATCGGCTAATTCCTCCAACGTGTCCGCCTTGATCGGCGGGAAGACCGAGGGCATGAACAGGTTCAGCGATTTCGCGTCGATGATGACATAGCCAACCTGATCGGGCTGCGCGGCGACAAGGCGCCCCCAGATGGCATAGCGCTTGGGCCAGACGTCCTCGCCCTCGTCATAGAAGCGCTGCGCGTGTTTGTTGACCACGATGGAAAACGGCACACAGTCCAGCCGCGTGACGATGCCGCCGTCGAATTTCGGCGCGCGCCCGTCGATGGCGACGGCGTGGCACTGCGTGGGGTCGCCCACCTGTTCGACGCCTTGGTCCAGCAGGTCGGCCAGCACGACGCCGCGATTGTAGGGCGTGCCACGGATCAGGAAGTTCTTCGCCGCAGGTCCCCAGGCACGGGCCAGCCAGTCGGTATCGGCCTGAAACCCGCCAGAGGCGACGATGACGGATTTTGGTGTGGTCGAATGGCTCTGGCCGCCTTGCGTATAGTCGATGCGGGTTACGCGGTCGTCTTCCAGTTCCAGATGCGTGACGGCGGCCTCGTATTCCACCTGTACCCCCAGCTTTTCAGCCGTGCGGTAATAGGCGTTCACAAGGCTCTTGCCACCGCCAAGGAAGAAAGCATTCGTACGCGCCAGTGACAGCGTACCCGATAGAGACGGCTGGAACCGAACGCCGTGCTCTTCCATCCACGGCAGACAGTCTTCCGATGTGCGGATGGCTAGCCGCGCCAGGCGTTCGTCCGTCTTGCCGCCGGTGACCTTCATCAGGTCGGCGAGGTATTCATCTTCGGTGTAGCTGTCGACAAGCGGGCCGAGCGGGCCATGGTGCATGCAGCGAAAATTGCGCGTGTGGCGGGAATTGCCTCCGCGATAGGGCTTCGGCGCGGTCTCAAGGATCAACACGTGTGCACCCGCTTCTGCCGCCGTGATGGCCGCACACAGCGCCGCATTGCCGCCGCCGATGATGGCGATATCGGGCGAGGTCACAGCAGGTCTCCGTCATAGCCGGGGGGGGGTGTGACTGCTGGCGCGCAGGTCGCGCACCCGCACCCGCTGGGCGGCTTCGATATGGGCGCGCATGGCGGCTTCGGCCAGCGCCCCATCCCGCGCCTTGATCGCGTCGAGTATGCCGAAATGCTCTTCCTCAGCCTTCTTGGCGCGGTCCGGTTCGGTCAGCGTCGTCGGGCCAAGGATCATCAGCGCCTTTTGCAAGCTGTGGATCGACCGCGCGAGAAAGCGGTTCTTGGCCGCGTCCAGAAGCGCCGCGTGAAATTGCCGGTTCAGGATGAACGCCTCGGGCGCATTGCCCAACTCGGCCATCTGCTGGTTCATGTCGATCAGTTCCTCGATTTCGATGTCGGAAGCGGCCCGGGCGGCCAGTCGCGCGGCGGTGCCTTCCAGCACCGCACGCATCTCGTAAAGCTCCATGACCTCGGCATAGTCGAGCCTGCGGATCGTGGCCCCCTGACGCGGAACATGCGTGACGATGCTGTCGGCCTCCAACTGGCGGATGGCCTCGCGCACCGGGGTGCGCGACACGCCAAGCCTCTCGGCCAGCTCGGTTTCGCGCAGGCGGTCGCCGGGATTAAGTCGACCTTCACGCAGTTCGGTCAGCAAGCGCAGGTACGCGCTGTTGCCCTGTGGGGCGCTGTCGTCATCCATGATCACGGGTCTCCGCTTCAATCTTGCATCCAATTGGATACAATCGTATGCAAAGAGCGTCAAGACACCCAGGAGGCCGGTTTGCGCAAAGATCTCTCTCACCCGCTGGCGCGGCGCGCGCTGACTTTTGCGCTCGCCACAGTGGGCACGATCTTGTTCTGGTTGCTGGCGCTGCCACTGCCGTTCCTGTTCGGTCCGATGGCGTTTTGCCTTGCAGGAGCCTTGGCGCATCTGCCGCTCAAAGGGTTTGGGCAGATTTCGGTCGCGGCGCGCACCATCCTCGGCGTCGCGGTGGGCGCGTCAATCACGCCCGCCGTCATCGCAGAACTGCCGCGCATGGCGCTGTCAGTCGCATTGATCCCGGCCTTCATCGCGGTGATCGCCGCCGTGGGTGTACCGTTCTTTCGCAGGCTCTGGGGCTTTGACGTGCCGACGGCCTATTACGCGGCCATGCCCGGCGGGCTGCAGGACATGGTGATTTTCGGCACCGAGGCGGGGGGCGATCCGCGCGCGCTGTCGCTCATCCACGCAACACGAGTGCTGATCATCGTGACCCTCGCGCCCTTTATCCTGTCTCATTTCTATGGTGCCGCGCTGAGCAATCCCATCGGTGCGCCCGTCGCTGATCTGCCGTGGTACGAGCTGGCGATCATGGTCGCCGCCGCGTGGATCGGCTGGAAAGGCGGGGAACGGTTGGGCCTCTTCGGTGCCTCGATCCTTGGGCCGATGATCGTGACGGCTGCGCTGTCGCTGGCAGGCGTCGTGCATTTCCGCCCCCCTGCCGAGGCGATCCTTGTCGCGCAGTTTTTCATCGGCTGCGGCATCGGGGTGCATTTTCTGGGCGTCACATGGCGCGAGCTGACCCGCGTTGTTGCGGCGGGCGTGGCCTATGTGCTGGTGCTAGCGGTGCTGGCGGCCGGGTTTTCCGGACTGGTGACGGCCTTCGGGCTGGGCGATCCGGTACCCGCGTTTTTGGCCTTCGCGCCCGGCGGGCAAGCGGAAATGACGGTTCTGGCCATCGTGACCAGTGCGGACCTCGGCTATGTCATCACCCACCATCTAACGCGCATCGTGATCGTGATCGTCGGTGCGCCGGTGGTGGCCAGCCTTATTGCCCGAAGACGGAGGGGTTGACCATGTGGATCGGCGCGCCCGCCGCGTAGGCGTTCACTTGGGAAAAGATGTCGGCGAACTGCTTGTCAAACTCGTCCTCGGTGACAAAGCCGATATGAGGCGTGGCGATCAGGCTCGGATGCGCCAGGAGCGGGTCATTAGGATTTGTCATCGGCTCAGTGTCAAAGACGTCGATCGCGGCCATGCCGGGGCGGCCCGCATTCAGCCCGTCCAGCAGTGCCCCGGGGGCAATCAGGCCCGCGCGCGAGGTGTTCACCAAAACGGATTTCGAACCCATTTGTGCAAGATCCTCTGCGGTGACGATCCCGCGCGTTTCCGGTGTCAGCCGCAGATGCAAAGACACCACGTCGCTGTCAGAAAAGAAGGCCGCTCGACTGCTCGCGACAGTTTCACCATCGGCCTGCGCCTTTGCACGGCTGTCGTCGGACGCCCACCAGACCACATCCATCCCGAAGGTGCGGGCATAGTCGGCTACGACGTGGCCGATGCGGCCATAGCCATAAAGACCAAGCCGTCGGCCGCGCAGCGTCCGGCCCACGCCCATCTGCCACTGACCTGCCTTGGCGCTGACCATCTGCTGCGGAAGTTGGCGCATGCCGGCAAGGATCAGCGCAAAGGTCAGCTCTGCGGCGGCATAGTTTGCCCCATCCCCACCCTTGTTGGAACACAGCAGAACGCCAGCCTCGGTGCAGGCGTCCACGTCTACATGCGGCCAGACCCCGCGCTGAGAGATCAGCCGCAGGTTCGGCAGGCGCTCAAGAAGGTCACGTGTGACGCGGGTCCGCTCGCGGAACAGCACGACGCAGTCTGCCTCGGCCAGCCGTGACGCGAGTTTCGCCGGATGGGGCTCATGATCGGTCCAGACCGTGACGTCGTGACCTGCAAGCAGTTCGAAACAGGGTAAGCCGCGCAACGTGTCGAACCAGTCGTCGAGGATGTGGACCTTCATGGTGTGGCCTTTCAGGAACTGCCGGACAATGCCTTGATCGCGCGGCAAACCCGGTCATGCAGGAGGATCAGGTCTGCCTTGTCCGACGGCTCTTCGACGATGCGCCGCGACAGATCGTTACGCGTCTCTTCTCGTTACGCGTCTCTTCCAGATCGCGCCGAGCGCGGGCGAGTTTTTCGTAATCGTTCATTTTCGGCTCCTCAATGAGACAGCAGAACGGGAATAGTGGTGCGCGACAGAATGTCGGTGGTCATACCGCCGAGGAAATCCTCTCGGAATTTCGAATGCTCGTAGGCGCCGAGCACCAACAAGGAGGGGTCGTGTTTCTTGCACCATGTCAGCAAAGTATCGGCTACCGGATGGGTCGTGGGCCAGTCGTGGTGGGTCGCCTCGACCCCGTGGCGGGACAGGTGCAGCATCAGATCGTCGATTGGCCACGGGTTGCGCGAGCCCACGGTCAGCACGCTCACGTGGCCCTCGTCTTCGAGCAGGCGCAGACTGTCAGACAGTGCCCGTGCCGCGGCGCGGCCCCCGTCCCACGCAAGCGCGGCATGGCTGTGCGTGGCACCAGCGTCATAGCCCGCAGGCACGACGATCACCGGGCGGCCCGACAGGAGCGCGATGCGGTCGGGGTGCAGCGTTACGTGTTCGTCATCGGCATCCGACCGGGTGCCGACGATCAGCATGTCGTAGTGGCGCGCGGCCTCGGACAGAACGGTATCGACACGGCCTGTGACCTCTTTGAGTTGCAAGGCATTGTCCAGCCCCAAGCTGGTGCGTTCATCCTCGAACCGGGTCTCGATCTCGCGCAGGATGTCGGTGTTGGCGGCGTCCAACAGGGCGCGCGCCTCTTTCGGGATCCAGCGAGAGCGTTTGTCGATCACCTCGTGACCGCTATGGGCCAGCATGGCGGTGACATGCGCCCCGAAACGCTTTGCCAGCGACGCGGCATATCGCAGGGCCGCGACCGAGCCGTCAGAGCCATTGAAGGCCACCAGAAGATTCATCACCGGCATGTCAGTGTCCTTTCCAGACGGAGGCGGGCACGTAGACCTGCCCGTCGGCCAGCTTGCGTGCGGTGCGGAGCAGCCCTGCGGATTTCAGGGTGAAGTGGTTGTTCATCTGGAAATCCACCAACACTTCGATGGTGCCCGAGGCGTGTTCCAACACCACGTTCGCCGGGCTTTGCGTGGGCCGGTCCAGCAGCCCGTCCGCCACGGTGCCCGGCGTCAGCGCACAGGAAGCAAGGCATTGCGAGCCGGTGACCGCCATCGAGGGGTGTGTCGTCCACGGCATGAAATAGCGCGTCGCGATGGTGCCGCCGCCTTGGGCCGGGGCGAGCAGGCCGAATTTCGGCGTCACGGATTGCGACACATCACCCAAGCCCATGGCCGCTCCGGCTTGAAGACGTAGCGCCTCCATCCGGGCAAAGAAATCGCGGTTCTCGTCAAGTTCCTGCACGGTTTCATAGCCGGTCAGCCCGAAATCCGCGGCGCGGGCGATGACCATGGGCATGGCCACGTCCATACAGGTGACCTCGATCCCGTCCAAGGTGTCGCGCAGGTTACCGGTGGGCAGGAAGGCCCCGGTGGAAGACCCGACCACGCCCATGAAATTCAGCGCGATGGGCGCTGCGGTTCCGGGCACTCCGGCAATGGCCGTGTCGCCATCGTAGCGCATGGTGCCGCCCGGCGTCTGGACGCGAGCCAGCACCCTTGCTCCGGTGTTGACGGCACGGATCTTGATCTCTGTCTCGTCGCCTTGGGGCTGGACCAGACCCATCTCGACCGCCGCCGGGCCGACGCCGGACAGGATGTTGCCGCAGGTCGGTTTGAAATCGACCAGCCGATCCTCGACCGAAACCTGCGCAAAGAAATAGTCCACATCCGCCCAGTCATCACCCGAGGCTGAGAGCATGGCGACCTTGGTGGTCACCGCCACGCCGCCACCGATGCCGTCGATGTTGATCGGGTGACCCGAGCCTATGGCGGCAAGCAGCACCTCGGCCAGTGTCTCGCGATCTTCGGGCAAGTCCTTGAGGTTGAAATATGGCCCGCGCGAAGTGCCGCCCCGCATGAAGACGAAAGGAATGCCTGTCTGTGTCATGTCATTCACTCCGCCCGATTATTTCAGCGGCCAAGGCAGATCGACGGCGTGCTGCAACAGCCCCGGTGGGAAGTCGCGGTTCAGCGCACCTGCCATGACACACATCAGCGCGATGCCAGCGGCGGTGAGGATCAGCGTCTTGGGCCAAGCGGCCTGCGCACGGACCCGCAGGAAGGCTACGAGGAAGCCCAGCAGCGCAAGGATGAAGCCGACGAAATACGTCGCCACGATCAGACCCACGAACCACGCCAACGTGCCCCACAGGCCATAGGGCGCATCCGCGTCCTCTCCAGCCAGTTCCTTGTCGGCAAAGATCGCGTCCGTCTCGGGGCGCAGGAGCATCTGCACCAGCAGGATCAACAGAGCCGTCAAGGTGATGCCCCCGATGACCAGCGGCACGATCTTGTCCGTCATGTTGTAGTCGGGGATCATGTTCGCGTTGATCAGCGCGGCCACCACATAGGCCATGACAATCAGCAAGAAGACCAATGGCGCGCGCTTGGAGCCGGACTGCACGTCACCCTCGGCCATGATGGATTTCGCCTGGCGCAGACCCAGCACGACCGAGACCACGGTGACGATCAAGAGCACGATCACGATGGGCGAGAAGATGTAGCCCATGCCTTCCTCAAAGGATTTGCGGAAGCGGAAGGACGCGATCTGGAACGCCTGGTTCGAGAATTTCTCGACCGGGTTGGACAGCACGAAGCCGATCAGGAAGGCCGGGCGCGACCAGTCGAAGCGGCGCAGGAAGATGCCGATCAGACCGATGACGAACAACGCGAGAATGTCCTCGAAGTTCTGGCCCGACTGGAAAGCCGCGAAAGAGATCAGCATGAAAAGGAACGGCGCGAGATAGGTAAAGCGGATGGTGGTCAGCTTGGCGATGCCGCCCGAAGCCGCGATGCACAGGATGGTGCCCACCACATTGGCCAGCGCCAGCAGCCAGACAATGGAATATGTGATGTCGAGATTGTCGCGAAGCATGTTCGGCCCAACCTCGATATCGCCGGAGCCCAGCAGTGCTATGGCCCCGATGAAAATCGCCATGGAGCCGGAGCCGGGGATGCCGAACAGCAGCGTCGGGACAAGACCGCCGCCTTCCTTGGCGTTGTTCGAGCTTTCCGGCCCGATCACGCCGCGGATTTCACCCTTGCCGAACTGCGACTTGTCCTTGGTGGTCTGGACGGCATGACCATAGGCGATCCAGTCGACGACCGAACCGCCAAGGCCCGGGATCACGCCGACGACGACGCCGATCAGCGAACAGCGGACCGAAAGCCACTTGTTGTTAACCCAGTCCCGCACGCCTTCGCCCCAGCCGGCGCCAAGCTTGGCGTCCTTGGCGATGGAACGGTCTTGCCGCAGAAGGCTGACGATTTCCGGCACGGCAAAGATGCCGAGGCCGACGATCACCAGCTTCAACCCGTCCGTCAGATACGGGATGTCATAGGTGGCCATGCGCAGCGAGCCGCCCGCGTCGGCCTCGCCGATGGTGCCGATCAACATGCCAAGACCGGCAGCCGCAACACCTTTTAGCGCGACGCGTCCGGCAAGGACGGCGACCATGGACAGGCCGAGGATCGAAATCATCAGCATTTCCGGCAGCCCAAAGGCCAGCACCAGCGGCCGCGCCACGATGATGAAGATCGTCAGGAAGGCCGCGCCGACCAGCCCGCCGAACAAGGACGAGGTGAAGGCCGCCGAGAGCGCCCGCGCCGCCTGCCCCTTCTTGGCCAGCGGAAAGCCATCCAGCACCGTGGCCTGTGACGCGGAACTGCCGGGAATGCCCATCAACACCGAGGCAAAGGTGTCCGAGGTCGGCACAACGGCCACCATGCCCACCATCAGCGCAAGGCCCAGAACCGGGTCCATGCCGAACATGAAAGGCAAAAGAAGCGAAAGCCCGGCAATGCCGCCCAGCCCCGGAAAGACGCCGACAGCAAGGCCCATAACCACGCCGAGCACGAGGTATCCAAGGACTTCGGGTTGCAGTATCAGGGCCCATGCCTGGCCAAGCGCTGGCAGGGAGGTCGCGAAAACATCCATCATCACACCGGCTTTCGATTTTGAACTGTGGGAAAGGTGGCAGAAGCGGCCCCCACCGGTCTGGCAGGGGCCGCGGGGCGCCCGCCTATTTCAGCGAAACGCCGTAGGCTTCTTGCAGCCAGTTGGTCACGAAGGCCTTGGCTTCCGCAGAAACGATTGTGCCCGCCTTGGTCGCCTTGAGTGCGCCTTCGCCGACAAAAACATCGTATTTGCCAACGCGCTTGGCGGCGATTTTCGGGAAGTCCGGGCGCTTGCGCACGGCATCGAACGCGTCAGAGAACGTCTTTGCCACGTCATCCGGGGTGCCTGCGGGCAGGAAGGCGATCTTTTGCACCGGGAAACCGGCGACGAAGAAGGCTTTCCACGCATCCCATGCTTCGCCAGAGGTATCGCAGCCCTCGGTGGCTTCGCAGACTTCCTTGAATGTCGGCATGTCCGGGAAGGTCGGGTCGCGCACGATGTCGCCCGCTTCGTTCAGCGCGCCCCATGTCATCATCGGCACGGCCTTGCCCTGCGCGACCAGATCGGCAGAGGCACCGAGGTAGCTGGACGAGGTCTGGTAGTCGATGGTGGCCTCGCCGCGTTCGAACATCAGGCGGCCGTCACCGCGCCCCTTGATGCCAAAGACCGGCTCGACGTTCATGCCCAGCATCTTCCAGGCCAGCAGCGGAACGAGGTCAAGGCGTGTCGCCCCTTGCGAGCCATAGATGAAGTCGATGTCCTTGAGGTTGTTCGCCGAGCCGTCGAATTTCGCGCCGTCCTCCGGGTTGAGATAGGCGACACCGCCCGTGCCCGATGCCATGACCGGCACCCAGTCGGAATATTCGTAGCGCACACGCGGGTCATCCAGCAGATAGGGGAACTGGGTGGACCCGGAGGTGCCGAAAATCAGCGTCCCGTCATCGTATCGCTGTTCCTGGAACCAGTTCGCGCCCTTGGTCGATCCGGCACCCGGCATGAATTTCACCACCACGGTGGGGTTGCCCGGCAGCTCTTCGGACAGCAGCGGCGCAAAGAAGTTGGCCCATTTGGCCGAGCCACCGGTTTCCGAGAACGGGATGACCCATTCGATCGTCTTGCCGGAAAGGTCGATTTCAGCCAGCGCCGGGGATGCAAGAATGGTTGCTGCGGCAACCGAGGCTGCGAGTGTCTTGATGGTCATTGGTGTCCTCCCGTAGACCTGCCGCAACGGAACAAAGGCCCGGCGGTCCATGTATGTTCATTTCCAGGGAATGATTCCCTCCTCCAACAGCGCCAACATGCCATCTCAACCTTGCGCGAAACTTGCGCATCGTGACAAAGATATAGGCATGCGCATAGCAGTGATCGAAGACAACGAAGCATTGGCCCAAGGAATCGCTTTCCGTCTTAGGGACAGAGGGCACGCGGTTGACCTGCTGCACGATGGCCGCGAGGCGGACACGTTCCTCTCACAGGAGGGCGCGGATCTGGTGGTGCTGGACCTGAACCTGCCCGGCATGGACGGGATCGACGTACTGCGCGCCCTGCGGCGGCGGGGCGATGGTACGCCGGTGATCCTGCTGACGGCACGGTCCGAGACGGCGGAACGCGTCGTGGGGCTGGATGCAGGGGCGGACGACTACCTGACGAAGCCCTTCGAAATGGACGAATTGGAAGCGCGGTTGCGTGCCATGGCCCGACGCAAGAACCTCGAATTCACAGCAAAGGATAAGCTGGGGCCGCTGGTGTTTGAACGGACCGCACGGCAGGTGCTGAAAGACGATCATCCGCTCGATATCCCGCGCAAGGAAATCTCGACGCTGGAATGCTTGATGGAAAGGCGCGGGCGGATCGTGTCCAAGGCGCAGCTGATCACCCATGTCTACGGCACCGGCTCTGACGCCGAAGAAAGTGCTATTGAGCCGCATGTCTCGCGCCTGCGCAAGCGGCTCGAACCCTTTGGCCTCAGGATCAAAACCGCGCGGGGTCTGGGCTACATGCTGGAGGTCGACACTTAATGAGGGCGATGTCGCTGCGCCTTCGTCTGTTTCTTGTGATCCTGCTGCCGCTGTTTCTGGTTGCGATCCTGTTGGGTTGGTGGCGATTCGAAGTGGCGCAGCGCACCTCGGAAGAGTTGTTCGACCGAACCCTGCTGTCCGCGGCCTTGGCGATTTCGCGCGATGTCGCGATCTCCGAAGGCGATGCGCTTTCACCTGCCACCAGACAGGTTATCTCGGATGCGGGGGGCGGCGAGCTGTTCTATCACGTCACCGGTCCCGGCGGGATCTATGTGACGGGGTATGCTTATCCGCCGCGCCCCGAAACGCCTGTCGCGCGGGACCTGCCCTCCTACTATTTGGCCAACTATCGCGGCGAGGAAATGCGCGTCCTGCGCATGATCGAAAACCGCACTATTGGGACATTGACCGGCGACACGGTCGTGACGGTCTGGCAACGGGTCAACGACCGACGTGCCTTTGCCCGTGCGCTGGCCTTTCGTGCGGCGGCGCTTATGGCGGGCCTGATGGCGGCGCTGGCCCTGATCATCTGGTTTGGTGTGCAGATTGGCTTGCGGCCTCTGAACGATTTGCAGGCGGCGATCCGGCAGCGTTCCCCGGACGATCTCGGTCCGATCCGCCGCCCCGTGCCGAATGAGGTTTCTGGCATCGTGGCGACCCTGAACCGGCTGCTGGTACAAGTGCAGGACAGTATTGAAGCGCATCAGGCCTTCATCTCGGACGCAGCGCACCAGTTGCGCAATCCCGCAGCGGCAATTCTTGCCCTCGCCGAAACGCTTCCGCAGGTGCAGGACCCCGCAGAGCGCGCGAAATGCGAAAGGCAACTGGCAGATGCCGCGCGCAAATCCGCGCGTCTGTCCGAACAGTTGCTGTCTCTGGAACGGCTCCGCTACGATGACAGCACGGCCATGGAACCGTTCGACCTGAACTCGGTGGTCGAGGACGTCTGCCGAACCTTTGCTGCCAAGGCGCTGTCTCGTAACCTGGAGTTTGACCTCGTACTGGGCACGGCCCCGCTTCCCGTCATGGGCAATCCCGTTCTCATTGGCGAGGCCTTGATCAATATTCTCGACAACGCCCTTAAGCATGGTGGCGCAGCGATGAAGGCAATCAAGGTGCGGGCCTTTGCCGAAGACGACAGCGTGATGATCTCGATTCGGGATGATGGCGTCGGGATCCCGCCAAGCAAGGAGGGGACGGCCTTTCGCCGTTTCTCGCAGTTGCAGCACGGCGAGGGAACCGGATTGGGGCTCGCCATTGTGGAACAGGTGATGGCCAGGCTCGCTGGACGGGTCGATCTTGTGCCGACCGAAAAGGGAACGAAGTTCTGCCTTAAGTTTCCGCGCTACGAGCAGGCCTGAGACACAATTTCCGTTCCCACCTTGTTTGCTCAGCGGCGAGTCTGTACCGCCGCGCTTGGAAGGCCTCGACGTTTCGCCGTTCGATCCACAAAGTCACCTTGACCGCTCCCAATTGCTCTGCCGCCCGGCGCCCTGTTGGCGACAATCAGTGTTGCAATCGGCTATTCATTGCCTGGTAGGTGAACGGCGCCTATGGGTCAATCTTGCCAGAAACAACGTCAGCTTTCGGTGCTTCGCGGTTCGTTGTTTCGGATGCAGCATCCGTAAAAAAGGGCTCTTTCCGGCCGTTAGCTGCGTTTTCCACCAATGTCTGGTTCAGTGGTAAGCTCTGAGTTGTGTTGCGCTATAGGCTCGCCGTCATTGTGCAACGCAGCCTGCGTCTCGCCGTTGTCCCAGCGATACAGAAGGCCGATTTCTTCACCTGTTTTGATGCATGAAATACGGCCGATGGCTTCGGCCGTTGTGCGAACACTCGTAATTTCGGGCAATATCAGCCCCTCTTGTTTAATAACTCTTGTGGGTCGATTTCGAGAGCAAGTGCGATCCGCTCCAGAACATCGATTGATGCTGAATTTTTGGCGAGTTCGATCTCGCTGATATAGCTGCGATCTACATCCGCAGCCAAAGCTAGCTGTTCTTGGCTCAATCCTCTGGAATTTCTTAGATTCCGGACATTTAACCCTACTCGTTCCCGTAATTTCATGGCCTCTATTCGGCCAGATCACAAGAACCGCTCTACGGAATATATTCCACAAAGCGCGCGCGAGCATCACAAACACTATGCTCGCATATGGTGTAAAGGTCGGGATTTCAGGTAGCTTAACAATAATGCACTAATGTAGTCGAAAGGCATTTATTGATATGTGGTCCAGACTTATCAGAAATTGGAGCGCTGGAGCTGTCGTGGCTCTGCTCTCAGCTGTGGCTCCGCAGGCGGCTAAGGCCTATCAAGTAGACTGCGCCATTCTGCTTTGCCTGGCTGGTGGGTGGCCCGCGTCAGCAGAATGTGCCCATGCCCGTGCCGTGTTTATCCGTCGGATCACGCCCTGGCCGATTGAGCCGCCGTTGCAAATCTGGCGTTGTCCGATGGGTGTTTCTGAGCGTGTGCCTATGCAAAGCACGGCCCCGAAAATCTGGGAGGCCAGCAACCAATCAGGTCAGCAGCTCGCACAAGTCATTCTGGCACAGGTAGTCGAAGGTGGTGCCGATATCGACATCAGTGGTCTGGAATTCGATTTCGTACGCTCGATTCGTGTCTGGGATGTTCGGCACTACAGCCATCGCGAACGCGGTCGCGACGATGATTGTTCTGAGAGTTACAACATGCGCCTCGGGACCTATGGCACGCAGGGCGAATTCGGCTGGCAAAGCACGACACCAGCGGCCGCCCCGCAATGGGTTCTGCCGTCACGGCGCTGTTCATCATCGAATTGGCGACGAGGAGTTGGCGTGGAATGGGAAGATCACGAAGGTAACCACGGATATGAGTGGGTGGCCTACTAGGGCTATTCCCCGATGTCTTTCATGCGTTCCGCGATATCGCCCGCAATGCGCTCATACAGGGCGGCTTGCTTGTCCCTTGGCGTCCCAGGCTTTGGGTTTCTTCGACGGATGCGTTTGGCGAGCCAGAACAGCAGCCGCGCGGCTGGATCCGACGTCGCATCCGGTTCTGCAGCCGGGTACTTCTCCTCAAGGGCGACGACGATTTCCTGCGACAGGCTGCGCCGGTTCAGTGTGGCATGCGTTTCCAGACGCTTCTTCAGCGCGGCAGGAAGCAAGAGTTTGAATTGGACCAAGGCTTCTTCTTTCATGATTCCATGATGGACAATATTTGTCCTCAATGATATGGACATTTTATGTCCTTTTGTTGAGGTGTAAATATGAAGACAACCCAGTTCAAACTTAACCTTCCAGCGGACGTGAAAGCCTGGCTCGAAGAGGAGGCTGTGCGGAACTTACGCTCACAGGGCGCTCAGGTGGTGTCTTGTTTGCGGGCAGCCATGTCGCGGCAAGAAGCCGTGGGTGAGAGGGCTGAAAAATGAGCCCAAGCCATATTCAGCTGATTCCGACCCCAGAGCTTGCGCTTCTCTTCGGCTACAGTGAGCCGAGCGCGTCCTTCTATGACTTCTGCCGTAGGACGGGTATCGCTCCGGTGCCAGGGCGGCGCGGGTGGTATGATCCGAAACTCATTCGCGCGCGATTGGATGCTGTTCAGGGCATCAGCGCGGCAGAACGCGAGGCCACTTCGCAACCTAGCCTCGTTGCACAGCGGAGAGCGCGCCGTGCCCAGAAGTAACCTTCCCAGGGGCGTCCACCGTGTCCGGCGCAAAGTTGTGTCCGGTGTTCGCTACCATTTCTATGCTTGGCGGGGTGGCCCCAAATTTTGGGAAGGGACGGACCCAAACCCAAAGGAACCCGAGTTCTTCCATGCGTTTTCGCAGTGCGGTTCGCCCGTGAGCCCGGCCGAATATCTGACGACTCACTTGGTCGACGATTTTCTGTCCAGTGCGTCCTTGCCCAAGGCTGAGCGTTCAAAGGCTGATATCCGCAAGTGGCTAGAACTGTTCCGCGAGGAGTTCGGTGCCGATCCTGTCGCGATGTTCGAAGAGCGCGCCTCGCGCGGCGAGGTTAATAATTGGCGCAAGAAGTGGCTTCATTCGCCCAAGCAGCACGATATGGCGGGCACCCATGCGACGCGCGTCCTTAATTGGGCGGTGGAAGAGGGGAAGTTGAAAGAGCATCACTGTCACAAGCTTAAAAAGCTCTACCAATCGAACCGCACAGAAATCATCTGGACGAGTGGCGACATCGCCCAGTTCAACAAATTTGCGCCCAAATGGGTGCAGAGGATCCTGACCGCAGGATGCGAAACCGGTTTGCGGGCAGCTGATCTGGTTCAGGTCAAAATGGACCAATTCGAAGACACGCCGCACGGCAAGCGCCTTCGTTTCAGGACCAGTAAGCGCGGCCAGATCGCATATATCCCGGCCACTTCAGCCCTTGAGAAACTGATCGCAGAGACGCCGGAGGGCCAAGATGTGCTGCTGGTGTCAGAGCTTGGCAGGCCTTTGACGGCCCGTTGGGCATCGAACCAGATCACCAAGTGGCGGCGCGAAGCGGAGATCCCACCGTGGATCGATGGGCGCGAGAAGACTTTGTCCGATACGCGCGGGACAGCGGCGACAAGACTGCTGAATGCCGATCTGTCTTTGCGCCAAATCGCAGTTCTGATGGGGTGGTCGGTTCGCTACGCGGCGCAGGTAATCGAGCATTATGCGCAGGTTAGCCCGGACGAAAGCGATGCGGTTCTGCGCAAGCTCAATCGAGCGAAATCACTGTCTCAAGACACAAAAATGTAAACGCCCCTGTAAACGCAGGGCCTCAAGCACGGCAAGGAGTGATGTAAGTGATTGTTTTTAAATGGAGGCGAGTACCGGAATCGAACCGGTGTACACGGATTTGCAATCCGCTGCGTCACCACTCCGCCAACTCGCCTTTGTAAGTGTTTTCAAACACTTGTAGTGGTGTGCTCGGCGTTCTAGCAGCTTTCAGCGAGGACGTCCAGTGGGACGAGAAGCGAAAGTGGCGGTTGCGTTGAAAATTCTTTGGGATGCACGGGGCGGGACAAATCGCCGGAATGAGGCGCGTGCGGCCAAAGGGACATTGCCGCAACCCGCGGGATGTGGCAAAAGCCCGTAAGCCAAAGGAAATTACGAGCAATCAGATGACCAACTTCGCAGACCGCCGCCGCACCATGGTCGACACTCAGGTCCGGCCTTCCGACGTGACCAAGTTTCCCATCATCGACGCGATGCTGAGGGTCGAGCGGGAAAAGTTCGTGCCTGATGCACAGCGCGAGGCGGCCTATGCCGGAGATCTGATCGACCTGGGGGGCGGGCGACACCTGCTTGAGCCACGCACCCTGGCGAAGATGTTGGATTTTCTGAATATTTCGAAAGACGAAGCCGTTCTCGATATTGCTCCGGGGCTGGGATATTCGACGGCGGTGGCCGCGCGTATGGCGCAGCTGGTCGTTGCGGTCGAAGAGGACGGGCTGGCCGAAGAGGCGCAGTCGGCGCTGGTCGAAGCAGGAGCCGACAATGCGGTCGTGCATCAGGGTCCGTTGGTCGAGGGCGCCGCCGAACACGGCCCGTATGACGTGATCATGGTTCAGGGCGGTGTCGAAGACGTCCCGGAAGCGCTGTTGGATCAGCTGAAGGACCACGGGCGCATTGCCTGCGTGTTCATGGATGGCAATCTGGGGACCGTGCGCGTTGGACACAAGGTGAATGGCCGGGTCAACTGGCGAAATGCCTTCAATGCAAGCGCGCCGGTGCTGGCTGGTTTCGAGAAAGAAAGGGCATTTGTGCTATAGTCTCGAAATTTGATTTCAGCTCCTTCTTGCAACCACGTGGAATCACGCCCAAACTGGCGCAGAGGCAAGGCTGATTTACAAATAAGGGGCACTAGAATGCACAGAGCGACAGGGCGCAAGCTTGCAAAAGCGCTTGTTCTGACGATGGGCGTTTCGATTGCGGCAATTTCGCCGCGCGCGGGTATCGCGGATAACCTTACTGACGCGATGATCGGGGCATATAACACCAGCGGTCTGCTGGAGCAGAACCGCGCATTGTTGCGCGTCGCCGATGAAGATGTGGCGATTGCGCTTTCCGCACTGCGGCCAATCATCGACTGGACGGCGCGGATCAGGAGCACCACCAATCAGAACCAGACCAACGGTGTGTCGGCAAGCAACGATCGGAATGATTTTTTCACCGGATTGGAGTTGCGGCAGCTGGTCTATGATGGCGGGGCCTCGGTTCTGAACAAGCAATCCGCGCAGGAAACGGTTCTTGCCACGCGGCAAAGCCTTGTCGGTATCGAACAGGGTGTACTGCTCAGTGCTGTCAGGGCATATCTTGACGTATTGCTCCGGGAAGAGACGGTTGCCATCCGGCAGAACAACGTTCGGCTGCTCGGTGAAGAATTGCGGGCGTCCCAGGACCGGTTCGAAGTCGGCGAAGTCACGCGGACCGATGTGGCGCTTTCCGAATCCCGCCTGGCGAACGCGCGGGCAAACCTTGCCGACGCCGAAGGCGCGTTGACGACTGCGCGTGCCGAATATGTTAACGTTGTTGGCAAGGAGCCGGGGCGCACGGCGGGTCAGCCCCCGCTTGCCAGGCTCCCGAGTTCACTGAGCAGTGCGACCAATCTGGCGGCGCGGAACCACCCGGCCATTCTGTCAGCGCAGCATCAGGTGCGGGCGTTGGATCTTGCGGTGCAAGAGCAACGTGCAGGTTTGGGGCCGACCGTCAATTTTGAGGCTGACGCGGGCATCGTCGAGAATTTCGGCGACGATGATTACAGCGGCGATGCCGTTGTTCGGTTTCAGTTCCGGCAAAGGATCTATGCGGGCGGTCGGATCGCCGCCAACGTTCGCCGGGCCATGGCACAGCGCGATGCATCGCGTGCAAACCTGTTGAATGTGCAGAAAGACGTTACTCAGGATGTCAGCGACGCATACGCCCGGTATCAGACTGCAGGCGCCAGCCTTACCGCATCGAACGAACGCGTTCGCGCTGCACAGGTCGCATTTGACGGAATTCGCGAAGAGGCGACACTTGGTGCGCGCACAACTCTGGACGTTCTGACTGCTGAACAGGATTTGCTGGATGCGCAACTGGCGCAAGTCGCGGCGCGAACTGAAAGGGCGGGGGCGTCATACCAGTTGTTGCAAGCCCAAGGTCTGCTCACTGCCGAGCAATTGGGGCTGGCTGTTCAGATCTATGATCCAACGCTATATTATAACCTCGTCAAGAAAGCTCCTGCGCAGATCAGCAAGCAGAGCCGGGACCTGGATCGCGTCCTGAACGCGCTTGGAAGGAAATAGGCGTGGGCGCATCCGTTGTGGCGCGACCGCAAGTTCGCTAAACTCAACCCATAGGGTAGGAGTGTTGTCAGAGAATGTCGGATCCCGTGACAAAAGCCGAAGCTGAGGACGTTCTGTCGTCGATCCGCCGTCTTGTTCGTGAGCAGGACGGGGACCAGAACGTGCCTGCGCAGAAGGCGCGCAGAAAGCCCGGACGGCTTTTGCTGACGCCAGCATTGCGTATTGCCGACACCTCTGAAGGCAGGAAACTCGCCCGTGCACCTCTGGTGTTGGGGCGAGCGCAGCAGGTTGCGGATTCAGCCGACCATGCGGCAACCCGGCAGCACGACACCGGTTCCGGAAATTCGACGCATCAATCGTTTGAAAGCCGTTCGCAGCCTGAACCTTCGCCTGTAGCGGCAACTCCTGAGGAAAAAGCAATCGGGAAGCCAGGCTTTGACGATGGGGTGATACGGGTGGAACCGGCGATCAGCCTCAGCGCCAAGATCGAGGCGCTGGAGGCCGCAATTGCGCAGACCGACGACCAGTGGGAGCCTGACGGAGAAGGCACGGACGCTTATGCCGGAACCCGGACCGGGACGATGGAGTGGGACGAGGACGATCGCCTGTCTCTGAGCGAAAGTGGCAGTGTCGAGGAACCGCCAGAGCCAGCCAGACCCGTCCCCTATGTTCTGGAGAATGAGCCCGTGACTGACGAGGAGTATCGACCTGCCGCCAAAGTCGCCGACGGCGCTCTGGATGACGATTTCTATGACTATGATGACGAAGACATGCTGGATGCGGACTATGCGCAGGCGGCAGAGGCCGTGATCGACGAAGAAGCCTTGCGTCAGCTAGTGGTGGATATTGTCCGCGAAGAGCTTCAGGGTCCGCTGGGCGAGCGGATCACCCGCAACGTGCGCAAGCTGGTGCGCAGGGAAATACACCGGGCTCTGGATTCCCAGGATCTGGAATAGCACTCTTTACCTGCGTTTGGGTTCTTCGGCCAGCTTCAGCAACTGATCAAGGTCCATGTGCCGCTCCAGATGGTCGGCGAGCATTTCCAGCGTTTCCTCGACACCGTCTTCGTAACCGTTTTGCGACTGCACGCCCAAACCGGCCAGAAAGCTGGCGCGGAACGGATCGGATGAAAACAGGCCGTGCAGATAGCTGCCGCGTATGCGCCCGTCGGGGTTGGTGGCGCCTTCGGGACGGCCATTGATGTCCAACCATGCGCGGGCGCAGTCGGGGCCTTGGGTGCGCCCGATGTGGATCTCGTATCCGTTGACGGGTTCGCGGTGTGGCAGGGCCACTGCCTCGGTCAAGGTCACTTGCTTGTCTCCGACCATCACGGTGTGGACATCCAGCAGGCCCAGCCCCTCGACCCGGCCTTTGAACCCTTCGATGCCGTCGGGGTCGTCGATGCTTTTGCCCAGCATCTGATATCCGCCGCAAAGTCCCAGAACGTGACCGCCGCGCCGCACGTGGGCATAAAGGTCGATATCCCAGCCTTGCGTCCGGAAATAGGCCAGATCCCCGATGGTCGACTTGCTGCCAGGCAGCAGCACTAGATCGGCATCGCCGGGCAGGGGGCGTCCGGCGGGAATGATTTCGACGCTGACATCCGGTTCCGCCGACAACGGGTCGAGATCGTCGAAATTCGCCATCCGTTCAAGCTGTGGCACCACGATTTTGCAGGTACCACCGGTGTGAGAGCGGATATCCATCATGTCCTCGGCGGGCAGTTTCCAGGCATCGTTGAACCACGGAACAACCCCCAGACAGGGCCAGCCGGTGCGGTTGGCGATGTCGTCGCGGCCCTCGTCAAAGAGCGACACATCGCCCTTGAAACGGTTGATGGCAAACCCCCGGATCATCGACAGATCTTCGGGGGTCAGAACTGCCTGAGTGCCGACGATCTGTGCGATGACGCCGCCGCGATGGATGTCACCGACCAGCACCACGGGCACGCCTGCGGCGCAGGCAAACCCCATGTTGGCGATGTCGCCTTTGCGCAGGTTGGTTTCGGCAGGGCTGCCTGCGCCTTCGATCAGCACGAGATCAGCGTCGGAACATAGCCGATCGAAGCTTTCCAATGCGGCGCCGAGAAGTTTAGATTTATCTTTGCGGTAATCACCTGCCTTCATCGTTCCGGCACGTCTGCCATGAACGATGATTTGCGCCCCGGTGTCAGTTTCGGGTTTCAGCAGGATTGGATTCATATCCGTATGTGTGGCGCGTTTGGCTGCTCGTGCTTGCAATGCTTGCGCGCGCCCGATCTCGCCACCGTTTGCAGTGACAGCGGCGTTGTTGGACATGTTCTGCGGCTTGAACGGCGCCACCCTGAGACCGCGCCGGGTAAATGCGCGGGCCAGTCCAGCAACGAGCATCGATTTTCCGACATTGCTGCCGGTGCCCTGAATCATGATGGCGCGAACCATGCGGTGCCTCCTTCTTGCGACAGCACATCACCCGAAATTGTGGCCGGGGAAAAGGCCCGGACAGCACTTAAATGGCGGCAAAACCGACATATCGGGACATGGCGCAGGAAACTGCGGCGACAAAAAAGCGCGCCGTCAATCGGGCGCGCTTTTGAATGGGCGAAATCAGATTTACGCCGCTTCGGCCTGCATAGCTGCGTTGCGACGTTCGCTTTCCTCGCGCGACAACGCAACCGATGTGCGGATGCCGCGGCCTACGAATTCCATCAGGCCGCTTACAACGCGTTCGTTCGGGTCGATCCCGGCACAGGTCAGCACTTCGCGCCCGTCGCGTGAACGGGCCCAGCGGGCGATCTGTTCCGGGCCATTGCCATATTTCTTGTCGTCGGCGATGGCATCATCCAGTGCGGCCAGTACGACAGCCGCAAACAATTTCCGAGCACGGTTGCCCTGCTCGTTGTTAAAGGCGGTGCCGTCAACGAAATCTCTCATCTCGTCTTCCTTGTTGTTCTTGCTCTTGCAATTTTCGGCGTGGCGTTCCTTATGACCGATGAAGCGTGATTCGGATACACCTAATATGCATAGTTGCGTTGCGTAAACTGCATGGCTCGCTGCAACTGCAGCACTAGGTGTCGTTGTCTTGCCAGGTCCGGTCCCGCCAGATATAGGGTCGCCGAACGGCGCATCAACCATGTGTGAAGGAAATATGTAATGCCCAAGATCAATGGGAACGAAATCCGCCCCGGCAACGTGCTGGAGCATAACGGCGGACTTTGGGCCGCGGTCAAGGTGGATCATGTGAAGCCGGGCAAGGGCGGGGCCTTTGCCCAGGTCGAGATGCGCAACCTGCGCAACGGTTCGAAACTGAACGAGCGCTTCCGGTCGGCGGACAAGGTCGAGCGGGTCCGGCTGGAGCAGAAAGATCAGCAATTTCTGTATGAAAGCGATGGGATGCTGGTGTTCATGGATGCCGAAACCTATGAACAGATCGAATTGCCTGCGGATCTACTGGGCGAGCGCCGCCCTTTCCTGCAGGACGGCATGACCATCGTCGTCGAGTTTTATGAAAGCGAAGCGCTGAACGCCACGCTGCCGCAGAAAGTCACCTGCAAGATCGTGGAAACCGAGCCGGTGGTCAAAGGACAGACGGCGGCGAATTCGTTCAAGCCGGCGATCCTCGACAACGGCGTCAAGGTGATGGTGCCGCCGTTTGTCGGGCAGGACGAAATGATCGTCGTGAATACCGAGACCATGGAATATTCCGAGCGCGCATAACGTAACGTCATGTGATCCGGGATTTTTGAATGCCCGCCAAAGCTGAATGTGGCGGGCATTTTTTATCGCCGTACGGCCTGACCTTCGAAGATTTCCAGAATCAGTTCATACTTGATCCGGTTGGCGCTGACCTGACGATAAAAGGCGATCAGGAATGCGGTCGGGCCCTGAATACGCGTCAGACCGCTTGTTGCGGCAACAACCGTGCCGACGTCGGTCTTGCCATTCAGCACCAGCCATCCGCCAAGCATCAGAACCCCCACCGTTCCGGCACCATTGATGGTACTGAGCAGGAATTTGGCCGACAGCTTCCACAGGAACATCTGGCGGCGCGTATCATAAATCGCGTCAAAACGGTCGGTGACCGCCTGAACTGCATCCTCGATATCCCGCGCCGTCAATTGATCGGTCGCCGCCCGCAGGATGCGGACACGCTCGGCGACAAATTTGTTGACCTTGCGCTGCGAAATCAGAACGATCACGACCTGCGGAAGGATCATCGACAGGGCGATCAGGCCCAAGCCGGGTTGAGTTGACGAGATATAGCCGATCACACTGATCAGCGTACCGACCTGTACGACCGGGTCTGAAAACGCACCGCCTGCAAACTTGCCCAGTTCTTCGGCCTCTGCCGAGATTGCGGTGGCCAGAGTGCCCTTGCGCACCTGTTGATCCTGTTCTTCCACTTCGGACGCGCGCCCAAGCAGCCTTTGTCGGATCAGGCGAATGATGTCTTCGCCCAATATGCCGGATCGAAATCCCATCAACCATTTCAGAACAAGGCTCACAAGGATGACCCCCATCATCCCCAGGCCGAGCAGGACAAGCTGTTCCTTGTCGATCTGGCCCGAGGTCAGGTGGTTGACAATGTCGCGCTGAAATTCGAGCGGGACCGCCGCCAGCGCGGCAATCGCGATGGACAGGATAATCAACACGATCTGGCGGCCTGAACTGACGCGCCAGATGGCGGAGTAGAGTTGAAACATGAGTGCGCCCCTATCCGGTTTGTAAACGGAGTTTGGCGCGGGAGGAGGTGGAGTTCAAACCGAGTTTTGCGATGTGTTCTGGCGCGGTGTTCAGGCGGGCAGGCGGACTTGAGCGGTGCCGGCAATCATTTCACCCTGCGCCCGGTTCAGGCGCAGGTAGGCAATGGCCTTGCTGCCGGCGCGGGTAAACAACGTGCCGACCGATTTCCCGTCGGCGGTGATGTCAGTCCCAACCGGCGCGTCACCATCGATTTCGACGATTTTCAACCCTTTGCGCAACTCGGTCTTGTGCTTCATGCGTGCAGTGACTTCCTGGCCGACATAACAGCCCTTTTTGAAATCCACGCCGTTCAGAATTTCGAAACCCGCTTCAAGAATATAACAGTCAGGGGTCAGTTCGATGCCGGTTTCGGGAATGCAATGTGCTACCCGGATCGAGTTCCAATCGGTGCCGTCGTCGCCTTCCGGCATGTTTGCATAGGCGCGCCAGCCCATGTCCGGGTGGCGGGGGTCTGTCAGGGCTCCGGTGGGTTTTGTACCTGTGCCGCGTTGCAGGTGCAGGCCGCTGTCGGCGATTGTCACATCGGCGCGCAGCTTGTACATGCTGAGCCGTTTGATCAGGCCGTCGGCTAGTTCCTCGGCCACGTCTAGCAGGATGCCGTCACCGTCGCGGGCCAGAAAGAAATCGGCCAGATACTTGCCCTGAGGGGTCAGCAGGGCGGCATAGACCAGGCCATCCTTCAGCCGCGCGATATCATTGGTGATCAGGCCCTGCAGAAAGGATTCGATATCTTTTCCGGTGAGGCGCAGGATTCGGCGGGTGGGCATGGTGCAAGTCCTCGTCAATCGTCTGGGCCGTTGATATAGGAGAACCCGTGACCATGACCAGAGGTGACGGACGTGCCAGCCCCGATCAGCATCGTGATCCCGACTCTGAACGCGGCGGCCAGCCTGCCGGATACGTTGGCGGCGTTGTTCGAAGGGTTGCAGGCCGGGTTGATCCGCGAACTGATCGTCAGCGACGGAGGCTCGGAAGATGCCACGCTGCAGATCGCCGAAGCGGCCGGAGCGGTGATCGTAACCGGGCCGCCGTCGCGCGGTGGCCAGCTGCGGCGCGGGTGTGACATGGCGCAGGGGGACCGGCTGTTGGTGCTGCATGCCGATACGGTTCTGGAACCGGGGTGGAGCGAGGCCGTGGCCGCACATATGCACATGTCGCGGGCGCCTGCGACATTCTTTTTATCATTTCATGACAAAGGGTTACGCCAGAATTGGGTGGCCGGATGGGCCAACCTGCGCAGCCGCGCTTTCGGGTTGCCCTATGGTGATCAGGGTCTGCTGGTGACGCGCGTGGACTACACCAAGGCGGGCGGGTTTCCCGACCAGCCGTTGATGGAGGATGTGGCGATGATCCGGGCCTTGCCGCGTGTCAGAATGCTGCCGGTGCGGGCGACGACCAGTGCGGAAAAGTACCAGCGGGCCGGATGGTTCCGGCGGGGCGCGCGCAACCTGTGGACGTTCACGCGCTATTGTCTGGGGGCGGATCCTGAACGGCTGGCGCGGGAGTATCGGCGCTGAGGCTGCGGCGCAGTTCGACCAGCGATTTGCCAAGTCGAAACGGTGCGGCGAAGCTGACGAGGCAGAGCGCGACGATCTGCAGGATCAGGATATGAGCGTTGTCCTGCAGGTATTGCCATTCGTCCCGCAGCTTGCCGACCTGTTCGATCAGGTCGTCATAACTTTGTGCCAGTATCGTGTAATCCCCTGCAATTGCAGGGACTTTTCGGCGCAGATTGTCAATCGCCGTCTGGGTCGGTTCGTCCAGTGTGGTGAAGACGAGAAACTGATCGATGTTGAACGCATCGGCCTGCGCCACCATGTCGTGCATCTCGTCCATCTCATCCTTGGCCTTGCCGCCAAAGAGAAAATGCAGACCCTGCAGGGGGGCGACCTCGTTGGTGACTTCGATGAACAGGGGCAGTTCGGCATTGCTGGCGGTGGAGGCCGAGAGGAACTCGACCTTGTCGCATAATGTAGCAATATCAACATCATAGGCCGGATCGCAAAAGCGCAGCCGGAACCGGGCGGCGTCGCGGTCAAAGGCTTGCGTGGCGGCAAAGGCCACGTCGATCTGACGGTCCAGGCGCGAGCTGTCGGTGGTATAAAGCCCTGCCAGAACAGCAACCAGGGCACCGATGCCGCCCAGAACGACCCAGACCAGATCGGCCAGTTTCCACGCTCTGTGACCGGCGGGTTTGCGAAAGAAGAACGCGGTGCCGACCGATCCGATCAGAAAGAACAGGATCAGCAGGGGCAACTGGTTGTCGGTTATGAACATCATGCGGCGGAGTTTACGATGTGCGCGGGTTTTCGCAACGGTCCTCACGAAGATGTAGGAGCGGCGCGAATTGAGCGAATTGTACAGGTTTTCAGGGGCGTGTTGTGCGAAATGTACAGGTTATTTCGGTGATCTCCGGGCGGACCCAAGCCCGGCCCGGAGGGGGTGCCATCAGACGGGCACCGGCATTCGGCGCTTGATCAGGGCAGGCGGTTGAAACACCGTTCCGCCCGTTGGGCCGGGCTTTCCGGGCTGGCAGGAACGGGAACATCGCTCAGTCTGAAGCGGTTGATTTCTTCGGGCGACATCCAGTGGACATTGTCGGGTCCCGCCACTGTCAGAGTGTACCAGTAGAACGATTCAGGAATGCCGATCTTGCGATAGAAGTTCAGATAGAGCTGATGTTCGGGGGCGTCGCGTGGCAGGTCCGCGCCGGTGTCGACAGCCAGGCCAAAAAAACCCGCAGCCCAGGAGTGCACCCCGACACAGGCGCCGGATTCGATCACCCGGTGTCGGCCCATCAGCGCCATGTCGGTGCCGCCCGAGGCGACCAGACCATTCGCCGGTACCACCGTCTTGAAGCCCTCGGACCGGACGTAGCTGGTGAGCTGATTCAGCGAGTTCTCGTCATCGGCCGACCCGGGAACAAAAAGCAGCGATATGGTATCTGCCTGCGGGCTGCCCGCGCGGGCCTGACGCAGGCTGTCAACGGTGGTGTCGTCAATGACCCCGGTCATGACAAGCTGATGGTCGCGGGCGGTGAATTCGGTTTGCGGATATCCGCAACCGGCAAGAAGCAGGCTGGCCGCGGCCAGCGCCGGTTTGATGTATCTCAGGTTGATCATGCACAGCCTTTCTCTGCCTGAACCCGTCGGAGGATATCCAGACGCTCTTCGATCTCGTCGACCGTTATGGCGTCGATATCGCTGTCGAGAAGAATATCGTCGTCGCCGGTCAGGATCGCGGCGGTTGTGCTGATCGCCAGATCCGTTTCTGCGCCGCGCAGCTGGGATTGCAGAACCGCGCGTTCCTGCCCGAGCGATATACAGTCTCGTGCCCGGTAGTCGGCGGCGATTTCTTCGGGGGTGGTGCATGCGGCAAGGCCCATGAGGACCAATCCGTTAATAAGCAGTATCTTTTTCATTTTTGCCTGATTGCTTTGTTGAAATGAGACCCCGCAAGGCGAGGCCGGGAGTGTCAATAGCCGAAACATGGACGCTGTCACGCCCCGCCATGGTCAAGAATGCATCACATCAGATAAAGAAAAGGTCAGAAACTCAGCCCCTGGGTTCAGAGTGTGACGATTGCAGAAACCCGGACAGTCCTTCCGGTCTGGGTAGGGGGGACGTTCGTTTGCTCTGCCGAGAGTGCCTGCGCGCATCACCCTACGGATTGCGGCGCGGCGGCGGGCTGAAGCCCGCCCTACGGTTCGTGGAAACGCCTCGCCCAATCCAATGCATGATGCACGGCATCATGCACGCGCTTGGCCCGCCCCGTCATGGCCTATGGCGTGCCTTCGGCACCACGCGGGCGCGTTTCGCCCCGCCCTCGGGCCGGGCGCGAGCTTCGTGGTTGGGGTAGGATGGGTGTTTACACCCATCGCCGCGTTGGCGGACTTACGAATGATGGGTGTGAACACCCATCCTACGCCTGTGCGCGGGTTTTGGTGGAATAGCGGTCAGTTGAAAACCCACCCTACAGCATGCTGAGCGCTTACTCTTTTGATAAAACAGAGCCTTGATTGGGCAATTGAGACCAATCCGTCCATGCTCCCCAGATCGCGGTTACCGCCAGTACGAGAGTTAAAGTAAAAATCAGCCAATTGTGCCGAATATTGTCATTATGGCGTTGTTGCTCAACTTCATGTTCTGAAATCGATTGAAGGGAACGAGGATTCAGTCGAAATAGAGATCGTTCATCACATGAAAGATCATTCGACGAGACCAGTGAGTTCAGAATCATTTTGAACCTGGCGAATGCAGTCGATGAGTTTGGGTGATTAAATGCGCGTTGGCCGTGAATTCGTTGAAAAAGATTCCATGCGCTTATTCCACTTGCACCTGCCGCTGCAAGCGGGTCGTCTTCTACTCTATTAATGTGAATTTCTACTATTTCCTTAAGAACTTCTATTCTGTCTGTTCGAAATCTTAGCTGGGAGTTAAAACGTCTTTGTGTCCACCATTCCTTCAGTAGTACCCTGAGATGCAGTAGAGAAGCTTGTCCAAAGAAAAAACTTATTGCCCCATCATATTTAATTCTAACGCTCCTATAATGATGAGTAATTTCCAAAGAGGCGTTGTTCAACTCAGTGGCAGGTATTGAGATTTCTTCCTCGTACTGGCTTCCATTCCACCGGAGTCCGGATATCTCTTGGTTTTCAAAACTTTCAATAAAAATGTCTCTATTTTCACCTTCGCTGAACTTTAACGAAGCGGAGAAATAGTCAATGCTATGCCAATTCTCCCGGTCTATTGAAAATCTCTGGGGTGTAGGTTTTCTCAGTGCGCATTTTATCGCTCTCCTCTTCAAGAAAATATCCATCATTTTTTGTTTTATTGACTAAACATCCAACTCCTCCACGAACCGGGCGTTCTCCTGGATGTACTGGAAGCGCAGTTCGGGTTTCTTGCCCATCAGGCGTTCGACCAGGTCGCCGGTTTCGCCGGGTTCGTCCTCGTCGATGGTGACCCGGATCAGTTTGCGCGATTTCGGGTCCATCGTGGTCTCTTTGAGGTCCTTGGCGTCCATCTCGCCCAGACCCTTGAAGCGGCTGACGTCGATCTTGCCCCTGCCGCCCAGACCTTTTTCCAGCCATGCGTCGCGTTCGGGTTCGTCCAGGCAATAGACCCGGTGGGCGCCTTGCGTCAGGCGGTAGAGCGGCGGGCAGGCGAGATAGAGGTGGCCCGCGTCGATCATCGGGCGCATCTGGGTGAAGAAGAAGGTCATCAGGAGCGCGGCGATATGCGCGCCGTCGACATCGGCGTCGGTCATGATGATGATCTTGTCATAACGCAGGTCGTCGATGTTGAACTTGCTGCCAAGCCCGACGCCCAGCGCCTGTGTCAGGTCGCTGATTTCGGCATTGGTGCCCAGTTTCGAGGAGGCCGCGCCCAACACGTTGAGGATCTTGCCGCGCAGGGGTAGCAGGGCCTGGGTTTTGCGGTCGCGGGCCATCTTGGCCGAGCCGCCCGCCGAATCGCCCTCGACGATGAACAGCTCGGTGCCGTCGCGGCTGGTGGCGGAGCAATCGACCAGCTTGCCGGGCAGGCGCAGTTTCTTGGTGGCCGACTTGCGGGCGGTTTCCTTTTCCTGACGGCGGCGCAGGCGTTCCTCGGCGCGCAGGATCAGGAAGTCGAGGATGGCGCCGGCGGATTTGGTGTCGGCGGCGAGCCAGTTGTCGAAATGGTCGCGGACCGAGTTTTCGACCAGCCGCTGTGCCTCGACCGTGGCGAGGCGGTCCTTGGTCTGGCCGACGAATTCGGGTTCGCGGATGAAACACGAGACCAGCGCGCAGCCGCCGGTGGTCAGGTCATCGCGGGTGATCTGGCCCGCTTTCTTGTTGTTGATCAGCTCGCCATAGGCCTTGATGCCCTTGACGATCGCGGCCCAGAAGCCGGATTCGTGGGTGCCGCCCTCGGGGGTGGGAACGGTGTTGCAGTAGGACTGGATGAAGCCGTCGCGCGAGGGCGTCCAGTTGATCGCCCATTCGACCTTGCCGGGGGTGCCGAATTTCTCGTTGAAATCGACGGCGCCGGCAAAGGGCTGATCGGCATAGGTGGAGGAGCCGTTCATCGTCTCCTTGAGGTAATCACTGAGGCCGCCGGGGAAGTGGAACGTGGCTTCGAGCGGGGTTTCGCCGTCGTCGATGGCGGATTTCCAGCGAATTTCGACGCCCGAGAAGAGATAGGCCTTGGAGCGGATCGACTTGAACAGGCGGGCCGGTTTGAAGCGGTGGTGGCCAAAGATTTCCTCGTCGGCATGGAAGGTGACGGTGGTGCCGCGCCGGTTGGGGGCGGCGCCGATCTTTTCCACCGGGCCGAGCGGCAGGCCGCGCGAGAATCGCTGTTCGTAAAGTTGCTTGTCGCGGGCCACCTGCACGACCATGGAATCGGAGAGCGCGTTGACCACGGATGCGCCGACGCCATGCAGGCCGCCCGAGGTCTGGTAGGCCTTGCCCGAGAACTTGCCGCCCGCGTGCAGGGTGCACAGGATCACCTCGAGCGCGGATTTGCCGGGGAACTTGGGGTGCGGGTCGATGGGGATGCCGCGGCCGTTGTCGCGCACGGTGAGCGCGAAATCGGCGTGCAGTTCGACCTCGATCCGGTTGGCGTGGCCGGCCACGGCCTCGTCCATCGAGTTGTCGAGGATCTCGGCCAGCATGTGATGCAGCGCGCGCTCGTCGGTGCCGCCGATATACATGCCGGGGCGTTTGCGGACGGGTTCCAGACCTTCGAGCACCTCGATGGAGGAGGCGTCGTAAGTGGTGGAGGCGGGTGCGCTCAACAGATCTTCGGGCATGGGGCTGCTCTTGTTATCAGGTTTGGCCCATTATGGCAGGTGATGTGGTCGGTTGGAAGAGGGGCGCGAGGTGTTGTGGGCAATTGGCCCGATTTGCGCGGTGCGACCTGTGCCGGTCCGGCTGCTGGCAATCGGAATTTGCCAAATGAATTGCGCACCCTAGAGTAGTTTCAAAGTGATACAAGGATTTGACATCCGGCTGCAGTCATGTGGCCGAAACCGGAAAGGGAATTGGTGGAATGAATTTTCAACTGATTGCAGCGGCCTGCGTCGCGGTTTGTGCGGCGGGCAAGGGTATCGCGCAGGAGAATGCGGACACTATTTATACCGGCGGGCCAATCCTGACCATCAACGACGCGCAACCGGTGGCCGAAGCCGTGGCGGTAAAGGACGGCCGCATTCTGGCCGTCGGCGATCTGGCGGATCTTCTGGCGCTTCAGGGCGATCAGACCGCTGTCTTTGACCTGGAGGGGCGCACGATGCTGCCCGGCTTTGTCGACAGTCACGGGCATGCGGTGATGGGGGGGCTGCAGGCGCTGTCGGCCAACCTGTTGCCGCCGCCAGATGGGCCGAATGCGGATATCGCGTCGATACAGAAATCACTGTCCGATTGGCTGGCGGAGAACCGGGACATCGTCGACCGGGTCAACCTGATTGTCGGGTTCGGTTATGACGAAAGCCAGCTTGTCGAAAAACGCCCGCCCACGCGATACGAGCTGGACGAAGTATCAACCGAGCATCCGATCATCATCGTGCATCAGTCGGGTCATTTTGGCGTTGCCAATTCGAAGGCGCTGGAGGTGGCCGGCATAGGTGCGGGTGCAACGCCGCCGCCCGGCGGCGTGATCCGGTTTGACGAGAATGGCGAACCCAACGGCGTGCTGGAGGAAAACGCATTCTTTGGCGTTCTCATGCCCTTGATCGGCGGTCTTGGCGCCGAAGGCATGCAGGAATTCGCCCGGGCCGGGACGAAATTATGGGCGAGCTTTGGCTATACGACCGGGCAGGAAGGACGTTCGACGCCAGAGGTGGTGGAAACGTTGAAGCTGGTGGCGGCGGCGGGGGAAATTCCCATCGATGTCGTGGCCTATCCGGATGTTCTGGTGGACCGGGATTATATCGCGGCCAACGCGTCGAAAACTTACGTCGATGGCGTTCGCGTCGGGGGCGCCAAACTGACCATCGACGGTTCGCCACAGGGGTTCACGGCGCTGCGCGACAGGCCATACCATGATCCGGTCGGGGACTATCCGCCGGGATATGCCGGTTATGCCGCCGCAACCATGGAGCAGACCCTGGACGCCGTTCACTGGGCTTACGAGAACGGCATCCAGATCTTGACGCATTCAAACGGTGAAGGGGCGTCTGACATGCTTCTTGCCGCCATCGCGGCGGCGCAGGAGGAGTTCGGCGCCATCGAAACGCGCCCGGTGCTTGTTCACGGCCAGTTCCTGCGGGAAGATCAGGTCGACACCATCAAGGCGCTTGGAGTGTTCCCGTCGCTGTTTCCCATGCACACGTTCTATTGGGGGGACTGGCACCGGGATCACACGGTCGGGCCGGTCAATGCGGACAATATCTCGCCCACGGGCTGGGTGGTTGATCGGGGGATGATGTTCGGCTCGCACCATGATGCGCCGGTGGCGTTCCCCGACAGCATGCGCATCCTTTCGGCCACGGTCACGCGGCGGACCCGGTCGGGGGACATTCTGGGGCCGCACCAGCGCGTCGACGTTCCGACGGCGCTGAAGGCGATGACGATCTGGCCCGCCTGGCAGCATTTCGAGGAAGACGACAAGGGTTCGATCGAGATTGGCAAACTGGCGGATTTCGTCCTGCTGTCGGACAATCCCCTGTCGGTCGAACCGGAGGCGTTGGCGGAAATCGATGTGCTGGCGACCATCAAGGAGGACAGGGTTGTCTATCAGGCCGAAGACGGGGTCAGGAAGGGGGATTTGAACAGCGGAGCCCTGTTCGGGGATCCGCATGCGTCGCATGGTTTTCTTGAAGCGATGCAGCGCGCGTTTGGGGCCCTTTGAGCGTGTTCGAGCGATCGGGGTCATGAAATGCGGCGGCGGGCGAGGGGCCAGCCCCTCGCGCTCTCCGGGGTATTGGAGACCAGAAAGAAGCGGCTGAGGGTGGCGGAAACGGATGAGTTTGCATGCGTTGGAAGGTCGGCAGCAATGCGGTCGCGGACATGGTGCGGTTGCCGTCGCCGCGTCCGGCCCATCGGGGTCGGGGTATCGTTCGCGAAATGAGCGGAACATGGAATTGGATTGGCGTGGATCCGCACGTGTCTGCGAAGAGGCGGCGCAGAAATCATGTCGCGTTGAAGATTTGGCCGGGACTTGGGAGAGTGGCAAGGCAAGATGACCAAACTTTGGGCGAGATTGTCTGAGGTCTTCGTAAACAGGAGAACAAAATGCTGCGTATGGCGATCATGGCTGTTGCCGTTGGGATGGTGTCCGGCGCTGCTACGGGGCAGGAGAGATACGATCTGGTGATAACGGGTGCCCGAGTGATCGATCCCGAGACAATGCTGGATCAGGTGCGCAATATCGGCATCAGGGGCAATGAAATCGCCATCGTCACGCCGGACCCGATCACGGGGACCGACCAGATCGATGCTGGCGGTCTGATTGCCGCGCCCGGTTTCATCGACTTTCACGCGCATGGGCAGGACCCGTACAGTGAAAAGGTTTCGATTTTTGACGGCCGCACGACGCAGATGGATCTTGAGGCCGGGGCCCTGCCGGTGTCGGTCTATTACGATGCCAAGTCCGGGGTATCCCTGGCCAATTACGGTGTGTCCGTGGGCCATGCCTCGGCGCGGCTGCTGTTGATGGACGGGGTGGAGTCGCATGGCAGCCCGATGATGACCCACGCCCTTGAAAAGGCCGGAGAGACAGGAAACCGCTGGTCTGTCGACAAGGCCACCGATACGCAGCTTGACGAGATCGACGCGCTTGTGAGGAACGGCATTCATGATGGCGGTCTCGGTATCGGGGTCATGGTCGGCTATTATCCATCGGCGCGCAGCGAAGGCATTTTGCGAATGGCCGACGTGGCTGCGGATGAGGGCAGTTTTTTGACCACCCACCCCCGATATCTGAGCAACATCGCCCCGAGCGGTCTGCTGGGACAGGAAGAATTCATCGCGTTGTCAATGGCCTATGATGTGCCACTGGTGTTGCATCATGTGCCCACCAATGCGCTGTCCGACACGCCTGCCGCGCTGGCGATGATCGATCGGTCCAATGCGAACGGAGGCGAAATCCTTGCCGAGGCGTTTCCCTATGTCAAAGGGTCGAGTTTCATTGCCGCCGAGATCCTGTCGCCCGGTTGGCAGGAACGGACGGGCATGGATTATTCCGACCTGACATGGGTCGAAACCGGGGAAACGCTGACCGAGGAGACGTTCAACAGGTACCGCGCTGAAAGGCCCGACGGGTTTTTCGTGATGGAGCATATCAAGGAGAAAGACATGCTGGCCGCGGTCCTGCATCCCGATGTGATCATCGGCAGCGACGGCATGCCCCTTGTCGATGCCGACGGGCATTCGCTGCCATTCGATGCACCATTCGGGGCGGGCAATGGTCATCCGCGCAGCGCCGGAACATTCGGCACCTACCTTCGGCTCGCCATCGACGATGGTGGCCTCACCATGCCGCAGATCATCGCCAAGACCTCGTTCCTGCAGGCGGAGTTCCTTGAGCAATTTGCCCCGTCGATGGCTAGACGCGGCCGGATTCAGGCCGGGACCTTTGCTGACATCACCATCTTTGACCCGGATGAGGTCAATGGAATGGCGGGTTATGAAGCCGGCACGAACAGCCTCGCCTCGGTAGGGTTCCGGCATGTGATCGTGAACGGGCAGCCGGTGATCCGCGACGGCGCGTTGGTTCCCGGTGTTCATCCCGGACAAGCAATACGGGCTGGTGAATGAGCGCCGCCCGGAGTTCAGAGCGACTTTGGAGACGACCGCGACAACGGTCGGACATGCATGGGCTGATAAGTTCGTTCGGATAACGGGAGGAGCAGGTGCCGTCACAGCGAAGAATTGACGTCAACGACAAGATGCAGACGGGGTACAGCTATGTGCTGGAGGCCCCGATGGGCGCGGATTTCGCGCCGGGGTTCGAGCCGTATTATTCACCCGGGCAGATGCTGGAAATGGGCGTGTTCGAAGGCAAATACTGTACCGATTGCGGCGATGAGTTTCCGCCCGACTGGTTCGAGAACGCGAAGCTCAGCGACATACCGGACCCCAAGGTCAATTATTTCGGGGTGAAAAGCCGCCAGCCCCTGAGCCATTGGCGGGAAAAGGGCTGGATCGTGGGGCCGGACCCGCGCGGGTGGTTTCAATGGTATTGCCGTTACTATCTGGGCCGGCGTCTGCCCGAGGTGGATGCGGTTCAGATCAAGCGGTGGCGGGCGTTTGCGCGGCACCGGGGCCAGATCCTTGCCAATTGCTATCCCGGCGATTTGTTCTGCCGTCCGCGCCAGCGTCAGGCGCTGTTGCAGTGGGCTTATGATCCGATGATCTGAAGGGGAAAGCCCCGGCATTCATCAGCGTGTTCATCGAAATAGTGTACGTTTCTAGATGGTTGGCGATGCCATCGGCGGCTTTCTGGCAGGTTGGAGCTTCCCGATGCGTTTTGCAATTATTGCGCCCGCGCTATACGTGATTGCCGGGACAGGCAGGATATATGCGTTTCCATGGGTGGGTCGGCAGCCAAATTTTAGGTCTCGAAGCGTATGCGGATCCTCTCTAGGCTGTGGGAGATTTGACGAGCAAGAGGGAAGTGAAACCAGATGAGTTGGATCAGGACGGTGCCGTTCGAGCAGGCCACGGGCAAGTTGCGCAAGCTGTATGAGCGGGTGACGGGGCCGGGGAACAACGTGGACAACATCATGATGGCGCATTCACTGAGGCCGCATTCGATGGAAGGGCATATGGTGCTGTACAAGAACGTACTGCATCACACCGGCAACCGGGTGCCCAAGTGGTTTCTGGAAACGCTGGGGGTCTGGGTCAGTTCGCTCAACGGCTGCGGCTATTGCGTGGAGCATCATTTCCAGGGATTGCAGCGCCTGTTGGGGGATGCGACGCGGGGCGATGCGATCCGGGCGGCAATCGAGGCGCGGCGGCTGGAAGAGGCGCCTTTGGATGCGGCGCAGGTTGTGGCGATGGGATATGCGCGCAAGCTGACCGAGACGCCCGAAGCGATGATCGAGGCGGACGTCGCGGCGCTGCGGCGGGCCGGGTGGGAGGATGGCGAGATCCTGGAGATCAACCAGGTCTGTGCCTATTTTTCTTACGCGAACCGGACGGTGCTGGGGCTGGGCTGTTCGACCGAGGGCGACATTCTGGGGCTGTCGCCGAACAACTCGGATGATCCCGACGATTGGGGACATCGGTAAAGGGCGGGAGCGAGAGGCGCTGCCCCACCGCCATTGACGCTTGAACCAATGGCGCACCAATGGTGGCTCGCCGGGGTATTTGAGACCGGAAAGAAGCAGGGGTCAGTTTCGGGCGGTCCAGTCGAGGATGGCGCGGGCGACCGCCTGGGGATTTTGGTGGTGCAGCCAGTGGTCCGCGCCGGGAATGTCGACGCGGGTGAGACCGGGGGCGAAATCTTCGAGCCCGTGGGTGGCTTCGGGCAGCAGCGCCTTGTCGTCGGGACCCCAGATCAGCAGGTGCGGGCAGGTGACACGCAGCCGTTCGGTGGGCAGATCCGGCAGGTCGGTCAGTGGCTGGCCGGGATCGGCGATGCGCAGGGGCGAGGCGCGGTACCAGTTCAGCATGGCGTTCAGCCGACCCGGGCGCGCCCATTCGGTGCGGCAGGCGGCCATCCGGTCATCTGTCAGCCAATCGAGCCCCATGCCGTGACGGAAGAACTGTTCGAGTTTGGCGTAATTGTCGGCGGCGAGCCAATCGGCGGCATCGGGCGCGCGCAGTCGGTTGATATATTGCGAGGCCTCTGATTGCGCGCCGCCCGAGGCCATGGCGCGCTGGAACGGTACCGGGTGGACGCCGTTGGCGACGATCAGCCGCGAAACGAGGTCGGGGCGGAACATGGCCAGCCCATAGGCTACTGAGGCACCCCAATCGTGGCCGAGAACGGTGAGGGGCTGGCCCACCAGGCCGATCAGGGCGGCCATGTCGGAAACCAGTTTCGAGAGGGCATAGTTCTCGACCCCGTCGGGCGTCCAGCTTTGGCCATAGCCGCGCTGGTCGGGGGCGATGCAGAAGAAGCGGTGCGCGAGATGGGGGGCGAGATCGGACCACGCGCCGCCATATTCGGGAAACCCGTGCAGCATCAGCAGCCGGGGCAGCGCTGGGTCGCCCCATTTGCGCAGAAAGAAGGGATGGCCGTTCAGGGTGACGGTTTCGCTTTGCATCGCGGTTCCTTTCGCGGGCAGCATGCATCCGATGCGTTGTGGGGTCCAGTTTTGGATAAAGATGCATGTGTTTGACACCGATCAACGCGGGTTTTTGGCGTTTGTGCTAGTCTTTCATAAGTCAGAGGAGACAAGGAGAACGAGCGGATGGTGACAGCGCCCCGGCCCGAAGAAAATGCAGTGCGCCCGAATGGCGCGGACCCCGACGCGATCAAGGCGGAACCCAGCGCGGAGCGGGTGCGGCAGGCGTTCGAGAGCGGCAAGTACCCGTATTCGAAGAAGATGATCCGGCGCGAATACGAGGCCGAAAAGGCCAAGCTGCAGGCCGAATTGCTAAAGGTCCAGCATTGGGCTCAGGAGACCGGCGAGCGGTTCGTATTGCTGTTCGAGGGCCGGGATGCGGCGGGCAAGGGCGGCACCATCAAGCGTTTCATGGAGCACCTGAACCCGCGCCAGGCCCGCGTGGTGGCGCTGAACAAGCCCACCTGGGAGGAGAAGGGGCAGTGGTATTACCAGCGCTATGTGCAGGAGATGCCGACGGTTGGCGAAATGGTGTTCTATGACCGGTCCTGGTACAACCGCGCGGGCGTCGAGCGGGTCATGGGATTCTGCACGCCCAACGAATACCTGGAATTCATGCGGCAGACGCCCGAGCTGGAGCGGATGCTGGTGCGCTCGGGCATCCGGTTCTACAAATACTGGTTCTCGGTCACCCGCGACGAGCAGATGCGCCGGTTCAAGTCTCGCGAGACCGACCCTTTGAAACAGTGGAAGCTGTCGCCCATCGACAAGGCGAGCCTCGACAAGTGGGACGACTACACCGAGGCGAAGGAGGCGATGTTCTTTTATACCGACACGGCGGACGCGCCCTGGACCATCGTCAAGTCGAACGACAAGAAACGCGCGCGCCTGAACTGCATGCGGCATTTCCTGTCGACGCTGGATTATCCGGGCAAGGATCACGCGCTGGTGGGAGTACCCGATCCGCTGATCGTGGGGCAGGCGCATCACGTGATCCACAAGTCCGATCACATTCTGGGCTCCGCGATACACCCGGAGGCGCGCGTGAAGTGACCCGATCCGGAAGGGCGGGGTTCAGAACGCCCCTTGCAGCGCAATCAGCAGGGGGCGGAGGTCTGAATAGGTGTCCTGCAGCGCGTCCAGCGGGCGGTTGTACGCCGCGGGCGGCAGGTCGTTCCAGACGGTCAGGGATTTGCGACGCAGCACGTCCGCGTTGGGATGGTCTTGATCGAAAGGGGCGGGGACGCGTCTGAGTTCGGGCTCGCTGATGCGGTAGCCCCTGGCCCGGTAGCCTTCCAGAAGTCGTGACATCTCATCCCCCATGGGGCCGCTCATCTGCTTGGGCCAGATGGCGAGCGCCGGTTTGTCGAATGTCATGACGCCGCCGCCGATGCTGACATATTCAGGCGAGATGCCAAAGAAGACGCCCGGCGCGGGCGAGGTTCCCGGCAGGGTCCACAGCATGTGCAGGTGGGTGTGATAGGGGGTCTTGTCCTTGGAGAAGCGGATATCGCGTTGCGGGCGGAACAGCTTGCTGTGCGTGCCCGGCCCGATGGTTTGCGCGAATTGATCCAGCAGCAGGGTTGCGGGCGATTTCAGATCGGCCTCGAACCAGAGTTTGTTGTCGTTGAACCAGTCGCGGGAGTTGTTGCGCGCCAGTTCGCCAAGAAAGGCGCGGGCCTTGGGAATCAGGTCTGCGAAAGGGTCGGGCATGGGGCGGTTCCTCCATCCTGCACAGTTTAGCAGGTGGGACGGATCAGGGGTATGGCGTTCGTCGGCTCTTGTAAGTGGCGACCGCCGGTCATAAGCCTGACCGGATGAGCACGACCATGACATTTGGGGCGCATGCCCGCGCTATTGCCGTTCTGGGGCTGCCGCTGATCGGCGGGCATCTGGCGCAGTTCGCCATCGGGTTGACCGATACCGTCATGCTGGGCTGGTACAGTGTCGAGGCGCTGGCGGCGGTGACGCTGGCCGGAAGCTACTTTTTTGTCCTGTTCCTGATGGGGGCCGGATTCGGCTGGGCGGTGATGCCGATGGTTGCGGCGGCAGCGGCGGAAGAGGACGAAACCAGCATCCGGCGTGCGACTCGCATGGGGTTGTGGCTGTCGATCTTGTTCACCGTGCTGGCGATGCCGCTGTTGTGGTGGTCCTATCCGATCCTGCTGGCGCTGGGTCAGGAAGAGGGCGTGGCGGCGCTGGCGGCGGAGTATCTGCGGGTGGCGGGCTGGGGCCTGATGCCGATGCTTCTGGTCATGGCGCTGAAATCCTATCTGGCGGCACTGGAGCGGACCCAGATCGTGCTGTGGATCGCGGTGGGCGCGGCGGTGGTGAATGCGTTCACCAACTATGCGCTGATTTTCGGCAACTGGGGCGCGCCGGAGCTGGGCATCATCGGGGCGGCGGTCGCGTCGGTCACGACTCAGCTTGTGTCGCTGGTTGCGGTGATCGCCTATGCCGTGCACAAGTTGCCCGAACATCGCCTGTTCCAGCGGTTCTGGCGGCCCGACTGGGAGATGTTCGCGCGGGTTTTCCGGCTGGGCGTGCCGATCGGGCTGACCAACCTGAGCGAGGTCAGCCTGTTTGCGGCCTCGGCCATGATGATGGGCTGGCTGGGCGCGGTGCCGCTGGCGGCGCATGGAATCGCCATTCAGCTGGCTTCGGCCACCTTCATGGTGCATCTGGGGCTGAGCAATGCGGCGACGATCCGGGCAGGCAATGCCTTTGGCCGCCGGGATCGCAAGCGTATGGCGCGCGGGGCGGTGGTGGTGATCGTCATGTCGCTGGCCGTATCGCTGATCGCGATCGTCCTGTTCCTGACCTGCGCCAAGCCCCTGATTTCGCTGTTTCTGGAAACGGACGACCCGTTGCGGCCCGAGATCCTGGCCATCGGTGTCGGGCTGCTGGCGATGGCGGCGCTGTTCCAGCTGGTCGACGGGGCGCAGGTGATGGCGCTGGGGCTGTTGCGCGGGGCGCAGGACACGGCGGTGCCGATGGTGATGGCAGCGCTGAGCTATTGGGTGATCGGCATTCCGGCATCATACCTGCTGGGCTTTGTCTATGGCTATGAGGGGATCGGTGTCTGGGCCGGGCTGGTGGTGGGGCTGGCCTTTGCAGGCGTGATGCTGATGACCCGGTTCTGGGGCCGGGTGATCCGCAAGGTGGGTCCGCGACTGGATCAGCCGCCAAGTCGTTCCAGCAACCGGCAATAGGCGGTCTGGCCACGGCGGAAATTGGCGAGGCGGAAGAACTCGTTCGGGGCGTGCAGCTTCTCGTCGCCGATGGAAAAGCCGAACATGACCCCGTGCACCCCCAATTCGCGCAGGAACAACGTCATGATCGGGATCGAGCCGCCGACCCGGGTGATGAACGGTTTGTCGCCATAGACCTCTTCGAGGACCTGTCCGGCCACCTGCGTTGCGTTATGGCCGCGCGGCACGAGAAAAGGATCGGCGTCGCCTGCCAGATGTTCGATGCGCGTGGTGACGCCCGGAGGCGTGTGGCGGGCGACATGGGCGCGGATCAGTTCGGCGATCTGTTCCGGTATCTGATTGGCGACCAGCCGGCAGGTGATCTTGGCGCTGGCGCGGGCGGGCAGGACGGTTTTGCTGCCATCGCCCTGATAGCCGCCGGTCAGGCCGTTGAGTTCAAGCGTGGGTCTGGCCCAGAGCCGTTCGCGAACGGAGTATCCGGTTTCCCCGAACGGCGCGGGCGCGCCGGTTTCGGCGAGGTATTCGGCTTCGTCAAAAGGCACGCGGGCGATCTGGGCGCGGTCTTCGGCCGTCAGATCCACCACGTCGTCGTAGAAGCCGTCGATGGTGATGCGGCCGGTTTCGGCGTCCTTCATCGACGCAAGGATCTGGCTGAGCGCCATCAGCGGGTTGTTGACGCCGCCGCCATGCAGGCCGGAATGCAGATCGGCGGAGGGGCCGTCGACGATCACCTCGACCCCCACCAGCCCCTTGAGGCCCATGACAAGCTGTGCCTCGTCCGCCGTCCATTGCAGCCCGTCGGCGGAAAAGATCATGTCGCAGGACAGGCGGCGCGCCTCGGCCCTGATGAAGTCGGGCATGTCGGGCGAGCCGATCTCCTCCTGCCCTTCAAAGAGGAATTTCACGTTGACCGGCAGGCGTTTTTGGGTGGCCAGCAATGCTTCGATGGCGAGGATGGGGATGAACATGCCGCCCTTGTCGTCCGAGGCGCCGCGACCAAAGACACAGCCCTGCCGGATCTGGGGGTCAAACGGCGGGCTGTCCCACAGTTCGAACGGGTCGGCGGGCTGGACGTCGAAATGCCCATAGATCAACACCGTGGGCCGGTCGGCCCCGGCATGCATCCAGTCGCCATAGACCGCCGGGTGGCCGGTGGTTGGCAGGACCGCGACATGTTCGATCCCTGCTTTGCCCAGCCTGTCCGCGACCCAATTGGCGGCGCGTTCCACATCCGGCATATGCGCGGGCATTGCCGAGACGGAGGGGATGCGCACGAAGTCCAGAAGTTCCTGTTCGAACCGGTTTTGATGCGTGTCGAGATAATCCTGCCAGTGCATTTTCGCGCCTCCCGTTTTCCTGCGCGGAAGAGTGGCGGCATTGCAGGCGCGAGGCAATCGAAACCGGGCGTCAGTCCTTGCTGAGACGGTCGGCCGTTTTGCGCACCAGAACCGTGCGCAGGTCGTGCATCGCCAGCAGCAGGGCGTCGGTGACCTGATCGAGCTGTTCGGGCGTTGCCTTGGATTGCGCCCAATGGGTCGTGAGGTTCAAGTAATCCACGGCACGGTGGATGTCGTCGATGTCGCGCTGGGCGAGCAGCGCCTTGCGTTCGGCCATCCAGCGTTCGATTTCGGCCATGTCCTCGGGCGTCAGGGTGCGCTGGCCGTGTGGCTTGATCTCGCCATTGCGGATGTTGACGACGGCGATCTGGTCCATCTCGATCCGCTGGTGGCGGTTGTTGGTGTCCAGACGAAAGACGAAGGCGCCGTTTTCGCGGACACGGAAGTAGTATTCGGGCAGGTCCATCGCCGTTGCCTTTCGGTCAGGTCAGGGATGCGCAAAAGCGCTGGATGCGGGTGCAGGCTTCGGTCAGGGCGGTGTCCGAGGTGGCGTAGCTGACGCGGAAATTCGGCGACAGGCCAAAGGCCGCGCCGAAGACGACAGCGACGTCGGCCTCTTCCAGCAGGGCGGTGGCGAAGGCCTCGTCACTGTCAATGCGGGTGCCCTTGGGCGTGGTCTTGCCGATCAGACCGGCGATGGAGGGATAGACATAGAATGCGCCTTCGGGTGTGGGGCAGGTGATGCCGTCGATTTCGCCGAGCATCGAGACCACCAGATCGCGGCGGCGTTTGAAGGTCTGGTTATTGGGGGCGAGAAATTCCTGGGTGCCGTTCAACGCCTCGACCGCCGCCCACTGGCTGACCGAGCAGGGGTTCGAGGTGGACTGCGACTGGACCTTGCGCATGGCGGCGATCAGTTCGTCCGGGCCGGCGGCATAGCCGATGCGCCAGCCGGTCATGGCATAGGCCTTGGAAACCCCGTTGCAGGTGAGCGTGCGGCCGTATAGCCCCGGTTCGACCTGTACCGGAGTGCAGAATTCGAACCCGTCATAGGCGAGGTGTTCGTACATGTCGTCGCTCATCACCCAGACATGCGGGTGGCGCATCAGCACATCCGTGAGTGCCTTGAGTTCGTCATGGGAATAGCCCGCGCCGGTCGGGTTCGAGGGCGAGTTGAAGATGAACCACTTGGTGCGCGGCGTGATCGCTGCCTCAAGCTGTTCGGCGGTCAGCTTGAAGCGGTTTTCCAGCGTGGTCCTGACCACCACCGGCGTGCCGCCCGCCAGCAGCACCATATCGGGATAGCTGACCCAGTAGGGCGCGGGGATGATCACCTCGTCGCCGTCGTTCAGAGTTGCCATGAGGGCGTTGTAAAGCGTCTGTTTGCCGCCGGTTCCGACCGAGACCTGCGCGGGCGTGTAATCGAGCCCGTGGTCGCGTTTCATCTTGGCGCAGACCGCCTGTTTCAGCTCGATGATCCCGTCGGGGGCGGTGTATTTGGTCTTGCCTGCGGCAATAGCGGCGACGGCGGCGTCCTTGATGTTCTGCGGTGTGTCGAAGTCCGGCTCTCCCGCGCTGAGGCCGATCACGTCGCGTCCGGCGGCCTTGAGTTCGGCCGCCTTGGCCGTCATCGCGATGGTGGGCGAGGGTTTGACGCGAGACAATGTCGCAGACAGGAAACTCATGGGCGGCCTCGGTTTGTATCTTGTGCGCGACTGTCATAGGGTGCGCCCGAATTGGGATCAAGCGATATGGAAACGGCAAAGGAGCATGCAATGAGCGATGACAACAACTGGTTCGGACCGGATGCAGCTACCTTTGGGGACCGCGTTGCAGGCGCGCGCGAAGCCGCGGGCATGACACAAACGCAGCTGGCGCGTCGGCTGGGGGTCAAGAAGGCGACGATCATGGGGTGGGAGGACGATGTGTCAGAACCCCGTGCCAACAAGCTGTCAATGCTGGCGGGCATGTTGAACGTGTCGATCAAGTGGCTTTTGACCGGTGAAGGCGAGGGCGCGGATGTGCCGGGCGAACCGGTCGATGCCTCGTCTGATCTGGCGGAAGTTCTGGCGGATCTGCGCGCGTTGCGCGGCTCGATGCGGGAAAACGCCGAGCGCGCCGCGCGCCTGGAAAAACGCCTGCGTCAGTTGGCGGGGTCCGTTGAATGACCGAAACGCGCGAGAACCGCATCAGGCGGATGAAAATGCGCTCGATGCGGCGCGGGATCAAGGAGATGGACCTGATCCTGTCGGCCTATGCGGATCGCAACCTGCCCGGGATGGACGGTGTGGCGCTGGATCTGTACGACGCGCTGCTGCATGAGAACGATCAGGACCTGTATCAATGGGTCACGGGGCAGGTGCCCGCGCCCGAGAAATATGGCGCATTGATCGGCGATATCGCGCAAACCTTTCAAAAATAGCGAAATTTTACCTTAACCGATTCTTCGGCTTTGCGGGTGCATCCTGTTTGCGCAGTTTGGCGAGTCGGAGAACGGGATGAGTATCGAAAGAAAGTTTACGGTATCGGAACACAAAAGCTTCATGGGCATCTATCTGGAGGCGCTGGCGCTGGTCGAGCGGCTTCACCGGTTGCTGCTGGACGTGATCAAGGACGAGTTCGAGCGGGTCGGGATTCTGGAGATCAACGCGGTACAGGCGCTGCTTCTGTTCAATATCGGCGATCACGAGGTGACGGCGGGCGAATTGAAAAGCCGCGGCTACTATCAGGGCAGCAATGTCAGCTATAACCTGAAGAAGCTGGTCGAAATGGGATACATGCACCACCAGCGGTGCGAGATCGACCGGCGCTCGGTCCGGGTCAGGCTGACACAGAAGGGGCGCAACATCCGTGATATCGTGTCGGAACTTTTTGCAAGGCATGCCGAGGGGTTGCAATCCAAAGGCGTTCTGGGGGCGGATGGGGTGGAAAACATCACCTCGTCCCTGCGCCGGGTCGAGCGGTACTGGACGGATCAGATCCGGTATATTTATTGATCATCGGGCCGGAGCGATGACAGGGTCAGACCTTGGAGTTCGCGCATGAGCTTGCGGGCCATGGTGGCCTCGAAATCCTCGAACCCCAGGGCGGATTCGACAAAGGCATCCGGGCCCAGAATGACCCAGGCCTCGTAATAGGCGATCAGTTCACCGACCTGCAACAGCCGCTTGTCGTCGATACCGGGGTCGTCGGCGCCGATGACCAGACCATTGATGGTCAGATTAGCATCGGCAAGGCCGTCTTTCACCTCGCGCGGGTGGGGGCCGATATTGTGTTTGCCATCGCCGGACAGATCCAGCGTTCGTTTCCAGCATGTTTCCTGCTGTGCCAGCAGGTCGGCGCCGAACAGCATGGCCGCGCCGACCGCCGTGCCGCTGGGGGCGGATGCGCGGCGGGTTGCGGCAAGGGTTGCAGTGATGCGCGCCAGATCATCGGCGCTGATTATATCGGTCCAGCCCTGCAGCAGGCGTTGATGGCCGGCTTCGCTCCATTCATAGATGGCCAGGCGCACCGGGGCCGACGGGTGTGACAGCAGGGCTTGCGTCACGCGGGGATGCTGCAACGCCCTGGCCAGCCCGTCGAGTTGCAGCCGGTATTCGCGGCTGTCGACCGAACCGGACACGTCGAGGCCGAGCGCCAGCGCCTGCCGACATTGCGCGGTGGCCTGCGAGGTCAGCAACATGAAAAGGCAGGCGGCGACGCGCAGGATCACTCGGCAACCCCTGAATTTGCCTGGCTGACGATCAGGCCGGACACCTCGCGCTCGAGCTTGCGCCGCATGGCCCTTTCGAAATCGTCGAACCCGTTGGCGATTTCCAGAAAGGCGGAAGGCCCCTTGAGCACGTTTTCACGATAGAAGGGGATCAGTTCGGTTGCCGCCTCGTAAGCGCCGCTCATGATGACGAGGCCGTTGACCACGACATTCTGGAACGGGAAATGCCGATAGGCTTCGGTCGGGCCGTAGCCGTCATTGTTGATCCCGTCGCCTGACACGTCGATGGTCTGGCGCTGGCATTTCGGCGCCCGCTGCAACAGGACAGCGCCGAAGCTGAGGGCATGGCCCATCGCAGTTGGGAAGATGCCCCCGGTCCTTTCCGACGCGGCAAGTATGGACGAGGCGGCATAAAGGTCTTCGGCGCCTCGGATGATCCGCCAGTCCAGCAATACGCGCTGGTTGAACCGCCCGTTCCATTCAAAGACGGCAAGCGCCACCGGCAGCGGGGCAGAGAGAAACGCATGTTCGACCTCGGGCGCGAGCAGGGCGGCGGCCAGCCCGTTGCGTTGCAGGGCATATTCGGCCTCGTCAACCGAGGAGGACACGTCAATCGCCAGCACCAGCGCAAGGCGACAATCCTGCGCCCTGAGAGGGCTTGCCAGCAAGGCAAACCCCAGTATCGCCAGCCAGCGGATCACCAGTGTCCCGTGTTTTCCATGCTGGCCCACGGCTCGGCCGGGTCAAGAGCCGTACCGTTCTGCAGCAGTTCGACCGAGATATTGTCGGGCGAGCGGACAAAGGCCATGCGCCCGTCGCGGGGCGGGCGGTTGATGGTCACGCCGTTATCCTGCAGGTGCTGGCAGGCGGCATAGATGTCATCGACGCCATAGGCCAGATGCCCGAAATGGCGGCTGTCGCTGGGCAGGGCGTCGTCGCCATCCCAGTTGTAGGTCAGCTCGATCGGGGCGTCTTCCTGGCCCGGCGGCGCCATAAAGACCAGCGTGAAACGCCCGTTCTCGTTTTCATATCTCCGGGTCTCCTTCAGGCCGAGCAATTCGTAGAAGGCCATGGATTTTTCCAGATCCTTCACGCGCACCATGGTGTGCAGATAGGTCAGCGCCATCGCGGTCATCCTTTGTCAGAAAGTCATCGCGTCCAAGCTTAGCGCGTCACGCCCGTTAGTCGAGGGTTCGGGCGCGGGAAACTCAAAAAGATCGTGCGGTAAATTTCCCGGACGATTGTACCTTATGTCGCCTTTCCGGGGGGTGGGATATCGATATATAGTGGTGGACGACTCATTTCACGAAAGGACGTGTCGATGCCGCTTTCCCCAGATCAACTGTCCGAGATCGAGGCGCAGCGCGCGCAGACGCAGCCGACCCGCCGGGTGGTCGCGCCGGGAATGGAAGAGCGGTTGTATTCCGCGCATCCGGTTCTGGATCACGGTTTTGTCCGGGTCATCGACTATATGGGCGATGATGCCGCGATCTGTCAGGCCGCGCGGGTGTCGTACGGCAAGGGCACCAAGTCGGTGCAGAATGACGAAGGGCTGATCCGGTACCTGATGCGGCACTGGCACTCGACGCCGTTCGAGATGTGCGAGATCAAGTTGCATGTCAAACTGCCCGTCTTTGTTGCGCGGCAGTGGATCCGCCACCGCACCGCCAACGTGAACGAGTATTCAGCGCGCTATTCGATTCTGGACCGCGAGTTCTATATCCCCGCGCCCGAGCATGTTGCGGCGCAGTCCGAGGTCAACAACCAGGGCCGGGGCGACACGTTGCAGGGCGAAGAGGCGGCGCGTGTGCTGGAGATTCTCAAGGCCGACAGCGCCCGCTGCTATGACAATTACGAGGCGATGATCGGGCAGGACGGCCAGCAGGGGCTGGCGCGCGAACTGGCGCGGATGAACCTGCCTGCCAACGTCTATACCCAGTGGTACTGGAAGGTGGACCTGCACAACCTGTTCCATTTCCTGCGTTTGCGGGCGGATGCTCATGCGCAGTATGAAATCCGGGTCTATGCCGAAACCATGTGCCAGATCGTGGCCGACTGGGTGCCGTTCGCCTATAAGGCGTTCGAGGATTACCGTCTGGGCGCGGTCAACCTGTCGGCGCAGATGGTCGATAGCCTGCGCCGGATGCTGAAGGGTGAGGACGTCACGCAGGAAAACTCGGGCCTGTCGGCCCGCGAATGGCGCGAGTTCGAGGCCGTCATCCGGGGCGACCAGGCCAGCCCGACCTGACCAGAGGCAGGGCGTTGCCTGTCCGGAGGATCGAGGTGTTTTGGGGGAATGGTCAACGGCCGTCAATTCAGCCGTTGTCCTTTTCTGTTCGCGCCGCGCGATGCGCGGAAGGTCGTTACAACGCTTTCAAATCAGAAGCCATCTGACGGCCGTCGCGTCCGTCCTGAAGCTCGTACGAAACTTTCTGATTGTCAGCGAGCCCTGTCAGGCCCGATCGTTCTACGGCCGAGATATGAACAAACACATCTTTGCCCCCTTCATCGGGCGCAATAAATCCATAGCCTTTGGTTGTATTAAACCACTTCACGGTGCCAGTTGGCATTTCCCGTGTCTCCTTCTCCTTGGTCGTTGCCCCGGAATTTGGGGCGAGTTCGGTCCACCCACCGTCAACTTACCGGAATGCAAAGACAAACCGGCAAAAAAGGCGGGTTTCACCTTTCTCACAATTGCATCTCATTGTAAAAAATCAAGAACAACACTCCGGTCAAAACCGGATTGTCTATTTTTTCAGCAAACCCGGTTTTTGGGGGAAAAATGCGGCTATATGGCCTCAAAACCTGTGACACGTGCCGTAAGGCATTGAAATCAATTCCGGAAATGGAATTTATTGACGTGCGCTCCGACGGCGTGCCAGCGGAAGTCATGGCGCGGGCGTTGGCGGAGTTCGGCGATGTTTTGCTCAACACCCGGTCGACGACCTGGCGCGGGCTGGACGAAAACGAACGCGCGAAACCGCCTGCAGAGTTGCTGGCGGCGCATCCGACGCTGATGAAACGGCCGCTGATCGAGAGTGACGGCGCGTTATATCTGGGCTGGACGGATAAAACCCGCGCCGCCCTTGGCGTTTCCTGAGCGGCTGATTATCTGCGGGTCCAGGCAACCGGAGGAAAGATATGCGAAACGCCGCCATGGTGCTGGGTGTCGTCGCCGGACTGATCGGCATGATCGTCGGGTTTTTCGGCTATGGCTATGTCACGCTGATCGAGCAGTTCGGCGAAATCGAGGGCGTGGCCGAGCAGGTGCAGAACGTCACCCTGATCCAGACCGTTTCGATCCTGTCGCCGATGCTGGCCATTGCGGGCGGGGCCATGGCGCGGGCGCGGGCGTTATGGGGTGGGGTGTTGTTGTTGCTGTCGGCGGGCGGGATGTATCACGCCTTTGGCTTCAACGCCTTCACGATGTTTCCCATCGCTTTTGCCGGTCTGGCCGGGGTGCTTGGGCTCGCCGCTGGTAAGCCGGACGAACCCAAGGCGCATTTCTAGACGTCAGGAGAGGCGCAGCACACGGTCAAGCGAAAGCGGACCGGCGCCCTTGATCACAAGAACCAGCAACAGGAATGTCCACATCACGCGCTGGTCGATCAGCGTCACAGTGTTGTCGAACAGGCTGCCGAGCTTGACGCCGTGGCCGGTGACGTCGACGATGGTCTGCACCCAGATAAAGCCGATCATGCCGATGGCCGACAGGCGGGTCAGCAGGCCGAGTACGACCAGTGCGGGCAGGACGAATTCGGCAACCGTACCGGCAAAGATGACGAGACGCTGAAAGATGTTCATCTGGGTGACGTCATAAAGAACCGCCTCGGCGGCTTTGGGGAAGATCTGGCCGAAGGCGCCCGCCGAGGGCGAAAAGATCGATCCGTCGATCTTGAGCATGGCCGAATTCCAGTAATAGAACAGCAGGACTGCGGCGAAAACGATCCGCGCCAGTGTCGGTGTCAGCATGTCCGACGCGCGGTCGAGCTTGCCAGAGACACTGTTGTGAAGGGTAATCAGTGCAGCAGTCATCATGTCAGCCTTTCGGTAGTCAAAGAAGCGATGGCGTTGCCCTGCAGGAGCAGGGTCAATGTGGCGCCCAGATCAAAGTCATCTGCCTTTGACAGGGCGTATTCATGGGCCTGGCCGATGGAGTGTCCGGCCATAAGCATCTCGATCCAGTCCGCGCCACCTGGCGGCAGCAAGTGAGGGGCCGGGTCGAACTCGGTGCGGGTGATCAGGATGTCCTGCGCGCCGGGTTGCGGTTTCGGGGCGCCGTCTTGGGTGTTGAAGCGCCAGATATCGTGCACCGGCCAGGGAGAGCGGAGCAGGACCATCGACGGGGCGAAGGTCAGCCGTGCGGAAAGCAGTTTCTCGGTGTCGATGGCAAGCGCCTCGGGCGGGATGGGTGTGCTGTCGGCGGCGTGGTAGGAACGGCGCAACGCCAGTTCCAGCCGCGCCACATCGGGGAGGTAGCCCAGATGCGACAGTTGCTCCATCCCTGCAAGGAAATCCGGGAAGGCCTTGCCATAATGCATCATCAGCGGCGAGCTGGGGGGATGTCTGCGCAGGAAGATACCCGCCAGCCCATCCATGTTCTGTGCGCCCAGAAGCTTGGCGATGACGGGAAAGGCCTGGTGCATCGCCTCGGTCAGAGACACGGCCACGTTGTTGCGATAAACGCTGAACCGGCGGCCCGCAGGCTGGTTGTGCGCATCGCTGAGGCCCTCGGGAACCGGTTGGGCGGCATCAAGGATCGCGTCGTGGAAAGTGGTTTGCGAGACACTCATGCCGGTATCCGTTCGAGCGCGGCTTGTGCGCGTTCGGCCTCGGCCCGCAGAACCGGCCAGTCGGGTACGTCGGTGTCCCATTCGATCAGGACGGGTTTGGGCCCGGACCGATCCAGCACATAGTCCAGCAGCGCCCAGACCGGGTCGACCACCTCGCGCCCGTGGCTGTCGATCAGCAGGGGTCTGCCGTGGTCGTCGTGATCCTCGTCATGGCCGCCGAGGTGGATTTCGCCCACCTGTTCAAGCGGGTAGGCTTCAATGTAACCCTGCGGCGAGAAATCGAGATTGGTGGCCGAGACAAAGACGTTGTTGACGTCCAGTAACAGGCCACAACCGGTGCGCCGGCTGATCTCGCGCAGGAAATCCGGTTCGGTCCAGGTGCTTTCATCAAAGGCCAGATAACTGGAAGGGTTTTCCAGCAGCATCTTGCGCCCGACCGTCTCTTGCAGCTGATCGATATGTTCGCAGACCCGCGCCAGCGTCGCATCTGTATAGGGCAAGGGCAGTAGATCGTTCAGGAAATGGCTGTCATGGGTGGACCAGGCCAGATGCTCGGAAAAGCTGGCAGGGTTGAGCCAGCCGACGAGGTGTTTCAGGCGGGCCAGGTGATCTGGGTCCAGGGGGCCTTCACCGCCGATGGAAAGGCCGACACCATGGACCGAAATCGGGAATTGTTCGGACAGGTGACGCAGTTGCGCCAAAGGGCGGCCACCGTCGCCCATGTAGTTCTCGGCATGAATTTCCAGCCACGCCACGGGGGCGGCCGCATCAAGGATCTGGGCAAAATGCTGGGGCTTGTACCCGACGCCCGGCGCCGCCGGCAGGCGGTTCGATCTGAGCGCATCATCCAACATCAGCCCGTCTCCTGTCTGATTGGAAAAGGGCGAGCATTGTCCATACCCGCCCTTTGGTGTTCGGCGTAGATTTATGCCGGCAGGTCGCGGTTTAGCGCTTCGAGCGAGCCTTTGCGGGCGCTGCCGTCGGCCTGTGCGGGCAGGTCGATGCCTTCGCAGGTGCCGGCGTCGACCAGAGTCCAGGCGTTGCCCTGATAGTCAACGGTCGAAGTTCCGGCGCAGGTGGTGCCGGGGCCCGCGGCGCAGTCGTTCTGACCCGCCAGAGAAACGCCATAGCACTTTTCCTTGGCTTGCGCGCTTGCGGTGGTGGCTGCACCGGAGATTGCGGCGGCAACGGCGCTTGCGATGACCAGGGTTTTTGCGGTGTTCGACATCTCGATTTTCCTCTTGATGACTTGGTTGGTTTGTTCGTGACACTGACAAAGGTAGGGGCTGGGTGCGCACAGTTAAATTCACGACCCCGTGTCTCACAGCCCCGTCAGCGAGTGTAACGCCGGCTTTGAGTCTAGTACATTGTTTTTTAAGGGTAATATGAATTATATTGCCCTTCCGGCCCGAAAAAAAGACCGGAAGGGCGGGGAATGTTACAGAAGATCGGGGGGCGTTGCGGCCCGCGACAGGTCTTTTGTTACATCTTCAAGTGACTGAACACTTGTCTGTTTTTCGCCAAGGCGGCGGACCGAGACCGTGCGCTCTTCGACTTCGCGGTGTCCGACGGCCAGAATGACCGGGACCTTGCCGACCGAATGTTCGCGAACCTTGTAGTTGATCTTTTCGTTGCGGATGTCGGCCTCGGCGCGCACGCCAGCCTTTTGCAGCCCGGCCACGACCTCGTTCACGTAATCATCGGCCTCGGAGGTGATCGAGGCGACGACGACCTGGCGCGGGGCCAGCCAGAAGGGCAGCTTGCCGGCGTGTTCCTCGATCAGGATGCCGATGAAACGCTCGAACGAGCCCAGCGTCGCGCGGTGCAGCATGACGGGGCGATGCTTGGCGCCATCGGCGCCGATATAGGTTGCATCCAGCCGTTCGGGCAACACGAAATCCACCTGGAATGTGCCGCATTGCCAGTCGCGCCCGATGGCATCCGTCAGCACGAATTCCAGCTTGGGGCCATAAAACGCGCCTTCGCCGGGGTTCAGTTCGGGTTCGATTCCGGCAGCGCGGGTGGCGGACAGAAGCGCCGCCTCGGCCTTGTCCCAGACCTCGTCCGATCCGGCGCGGGTTTCGGGGCGGTCGGAGAATTTCACCGAGAAATCCTCGAACCCCAGATCCTTGTAGATCACGCTGAGGAAGCGGATGAATTCGGCGGTTTCCGCCTCGATCTGCTCTTCGGTCGAGAAGATATGGGCGTCATCCTGCGTGAATCCGCGCACCCGCATGATGCCGTGCAGCGCGCCTGAAGGTTCGTAGCGGTTGCACGATCCGAACTCGGCCATGCGCAGCGGCAGGTCGCGATAGGATTTCAGGCCCTGCTTGAAGATCTCGACATGGCAGGGGCAGTTCATCGGTTTGAGGGCATTCACGGCCTTTTCGCGGGCATGTTCCTCGTCGACTTCGACGATGAACATGTTTTCCTGATACTTGTCCCAGTGGCCCGAGCGTTCCCACAGCTTGCGGTCGACGACCTGCGGCGTGTTCACCTCGACATAGCCGCCGCGGCGCTGCTGGCGGCGCATGTAGTCCTGCAACTGGGTGTAGATGGTCCAGCCGTTGGGGTGCCAGAAGATCTGGCCCGGCGCCTCTTCCTGCATGTGAAACAGGTCCATCTCGCGGCCCAGTTTGCGATGGTCGCGCTTTGCGGCCTCTTCCAGCATGTGCAGATGCGCCTTGAGCTTTTCCTTGCCGGTGAAGGCCACGCCATAGATGCGCTGCAGCATGGCGCGGCTGGAGTCGCCCCGCCAATAGGCGCCCGCAATGGACATCAGCTTGAAGGCGTCGCCCGGCAACTGGCCGGTATGCTGCAGGTGCGGACCACGGCAGAGATCCTGCCAATGGCCGTGCCAGTACATGCGCAGCGGTTCGTTGCCGGGAATGGCCTCGATCAGCTCGACCTTGTAGGGTTCGTTATTGGCCTTGTAGAACTCGATCGCACGCTCACGGTCCCAGATCTCGGTGGTGACCGGGTCGCGCTTGTTGATGATTTCCTTCATCTTTTTTTCGATCAGGCCGAGGTCTTCGGGAGTGAAGGGCTCAGCCCGGTCGAAATCGTAATACCAGCCGTTCTCGATCACGGGGCCAATGGTGACCTTGGTTGCGGGCCAGATTTCCTGCACCGCACGCGCCATGACATGGGCGAGGTCGTGGCGGATCAGCTCGTTGGCCTGCGCCTCGTCCTTGAGGGTGTGGATGGCGATGTCGGCGTCGGTCTCGATGGGCCATTGCAGGTCCCAGTGCCGGCCGTTCACCGTGGCCGAGATGGCCTTTTTCGCGAGCGAAGTCGAAATGTCGGCGGCGACCTGCGCGGGCGTGACGCCTGCGTCATAGGATCGTGCATTGCCATCGGGAAAGGTTAGGGAGACTGACTGTGAGTCCAGGGCCATATCGGCTCTCCTCGTCGGTTTGGCGCCCACTGAACGCCCGGTTGCGGGTTATTTGCGTTCGGGTCGTTTGGCAGGTGCCGGTGCCTGTGTCAAGGGCGGGAGCGAGGGGCGCTGCCCCTCGCGCTCCCCGGGGTATTTTGGACCAGAAAGAAGGCAGGGGCGATTGCGCTTGCGGGACCCGCGTGCATGATGCGGGCGATGAAGGAGACTGTTTGATGACGGCAACGAATTTTCTGGAGACGGAGCAGGGACGGCGGCTGGCCTATCACAAGACTGAGGGCGCGGGGCCGGTGATCGTTTTCCTGGGGGGCCTCAAGTCGGATATGGAGGGCACCAAGGCAGTGCATCTGGAGGCCTGGGCGAAGGCGCGCGGGCAGGCCTATCTGCGGTTCGACTATTCCGGTCACGGGGAAAGCTCGGGTCACTTCGAGGAAGGCTGTATCGGCGATTGGCACGAGGATACGGTGGCGGCGGTTTCGGCGCTGACCGATGGGCCGCTGATCGTGGTCGGCTCATCCATGGGAGGGTGGCAGGCATTGTTGCTGGCGCGGGCATGCCCCGGACGGATTGCCGGGATGGTCACCATCGCGGCGGCGCCGGATTTCACCGAGGATGGCTGGTGGGCGTCGTTTACCGACGATCAGAAAGCGGCCCTGGCTGCGTCGGGTCGGGTGGAGTTGCCGTCGGATTACATGGAGCCTTACGTGGTCACCCGGCGAATGATCGAGGATGGGCGCAACCGGCTGGTGCTGCGCACGCGGCTGGATCTGCCTTTTCCGGTACGGTGCCTGCAGGGTACGGCGGACACGGCGGTGTCGACGGAAACGGCAGTCCGCCTGCTGGACCATGCGACCTGCGGGGACATGCGCCTGCTGCTGGTCAAGGATGCCGATCACCGGTTTTCGGACGGCCCATGCCTGGGTCTGATCGAGGCGGCGGTGCTGGATGTGATGGGAGCGGGGTGATGCGGGCGTTCGGGAAGTTTCTGGGACGCCTTTTGCTGGTTCTGTTGGCCGCTGCGGGGGTGCTGTGGTGGTTCGGGCCGTATGAAGAGGTCGATCTGTCCCCCCGGTTTGATCCGCGCAAGTTCGGCGAGGGGGTGCAGGTCTATTTCGAGAGTGTCGAAGCACAGTTTGACGACATCACTCCGGGCGTTGAAAAGCGGGTGATCTGGCAGCCGGGCGCGGAAGAGCAGCGTACGCCCTATTCGGTTCTGTACATTCACGGGTTTTCGGCCACTTCCGAGGAAATCCGCCCGGTGCCCGATCGGGTGGCAGAGGCGTTGGCGGCGAACCTGGTTTATACGCGTCTGCAAGGGCATGGGCGCGGCGGCGACGCCATGGCCGAAGGCACCGCATCGGGGTGGTTGCGCGACACCGCCGAGGCGCTGGCCGCGGCGCGGGCGGTGGGGGAGAAGGTGGTGGTGATCTCAACCTCGACCGGGGGCGCGCTGGCGGCGGCTGCGGCGGTGGATGCGGAGATGAGCGAGGGCATTGCCGCGCTGGTTTTCGTATCGCCGAATTTCGGGGTGAATGACCGCGCGGCTTGGGTGCCGACCCTGCCGGGCGCGCGCCTGTGGCTGCCGCTGGTGATGGGAGGGGAGCGGGGCGCGCCGGACCCTGATCCCGACATCAACACCTTTTGGGCCACGCATTATTCCTGGGAGGCGGTGGTGCCGATGTCGGCGCTGGTCAGGGCGGTCGTGGCGCTGGATTTCTCGGGGGTAACGATCCCGGCCTTGTTCTGGTATTCGCCCGACGATCAGGTGGTGCGGCCCGACATGACGCATCAGATCGCAGGGCGCTGGGGCGGGGCGGTGACCGAGCATCTGGTGACGATGGGGGACGGGGATGACCCGTCATCGCATGTGATTGCCGGTGATCTGGTGTCACCCGGCCAGACCGAGGCGGCGGTCAGCGGCATTTTGGACTGGCTGACGCAGCAGGGGATCGAGTGATGGAGCGGTGCGCGACCAGCTATCGGAGGGCATGATGCGCAAACCCGGCAGCATGTGGAGTCTTGAAACGCTGGGCCGGGTGCGTTTGTCGCGGCATTTTTTCATGCGGGATTTTCTGTATTCGGAAATCGGGAATTTCCACGAGCGGCAGAACATTCCCGACAATCCCGATCTGGCGATCGAGACGGGGCGGGCGTTTTGTGAGGCGCTGATGGACCCGCTGGAGGAAACCTTTGGCCGGGTGGCGGTGCGGTCGGGCTATCGCTCGGCGGCGCTCAACCGGTTCGGCAACGAGAATCGGCTGAACTGCGCGCGCAACGATCATCCGCTGGAATGCCATATCTGGGACCGGGGCGAAGGAGATGCCCGCATCGCCGGAGCTTCGGTGGTGATCCCTTGGTTTGCCGACCGTTTTGCGCAGGGGCGGGACTGGCGCGATCTGGCATGGTGGATGCATGACCATCTGGATTACTCCGAGATCTGGTTCTTTCCCAAGCTCTGTGCCTTCAATCTGGTGTGGCGGCCCAAACCGCTCAGGCGCATCGACAGCTATATCGCGCCGCGCGGGCGGTTGCTGGCGCCAGGGGCGGAACCGGGGGAGCCACGTGAATCGCGCCGCGCGCGATACGCGGATTTCCCCGAGTTTCGCGGCATTCGCTATCCGTAACGTTCCGCTTGCCTGATCGTGGGCAAGGTCTCATTCTGGGACCGTATGCGCCAGGTGAAGCGCTGTTTGCAAGGACGGTTCAGATGGTCGAGCCTTTGGTTCTCCTGCCCGGAATGATGTGCGATGCGCGCCTTTTCGAGGAACAGTTGCGGTGTTTCTCGCGCGAGCGGGCGGTGACGGTCGGGGCGATCACGCAAGGGGAAAGGGTTGAGGAGATCGCCTCGGGGTTGCTGGACCAGTTGCCGCGCCGGTTCGCTCTGGCGGGTCTCAGCATGGGTGGGATTGTCGCGATGGAAATCATTCGGCGCGCGCCGGACAGGGTGTCGCGGTTGTGCCTGATGGATACCGATGCCCTGTCGGATACACCGCAGATCGCGGCATCGCGCGAGCCGCTGATGGTTCGGGCCAAGGCCGGGCGGCTGGAAGACGTGATGCACGAGACCTTCCGGGCCGAGTTTCTGGCGCCGGGGCCGCGCAGGATGGATGTGCTGAACCGGTTCTACAGGATGGCGATGGATCTGGGGTCAGAGGTATTCGTGCGCCAGATGCGGGCCTTGCAGCGGCGACCGGACCAGCAGGGCACGTTGTGCAAGATCAAGGTGCCGACGCTGGTTCTGTGCGGGGCGCATGACGGGCTGACGCCGGTCATGCGCCATACGTTCATGTCGGAACTGATTCCGCATGCGGAACTGGCGATCATCGAAGAGGCGGGCCACTTGCCAACAATGGAGGCGCCGGACAAGGTGACGGGCGCCCTGAAACGCTGGCTGGGCAGGCCGCATCAGGGGTAGAGGGCAGCGCGTTCTTCTTTGCTCAGCACCGTGGACCGGGCCGAGGGATGTCCGGTGGCGATGTCGAAGAACGGGGTCTTGCGCCATCGGCCTGACAGCCGGGCCGAGATCGCTCTGCGCAAGACCGCCATAAGGGCGGGGCGCAGGTTTTCGTGCCGCCGAACGCCGTCGTTACCCAGAACATAGCCTTTGGAGATGACAGGCCCCAGACGCTCGGGCTCGCTCAGGCGCTTGACGCATATCCCGGCAAACGGGATTTTGGGCGACTTCATCGTGTTGCCAATGGGGCTGTTGCAGCAGCGCGCGTACCAGCGATATAACCCTTTCGGTCCCAGCTGCATAAGCGCGAGGTGTTCCTTGCCGCTGTCGATCACGACGGTATCCGGGCTGAGCTGGAAAATGTCGACCGGCCCGGGGGCCGGGTCGGGTTGCCCGAAATAAAGTTCCGCCGCGCGACAATCCGGGCAGAAGCAGGCGACGCGGGTGCCGGATGCCACACCAGCAGCGGTGATATGGCCGGTCAGCTTCCCGCAAGTACAGGCGAAAGAGAGCGGCGTGCCGCCATGGACCGGCACGGATCAGGCCGCGGAGTTCTTGTTCGCCGCTTTTTTGGCGCTGGCCGGGCGGCGGACGTTTTTCGTCATGAAGTCAATCACCAGCGGGCGAATGTTGTCACGCCAGCTGCGGCCGGCGAAGATGCCGTAATGGCCCGCGCCGGGTTCGATATGGCTGGCCTTTTTGCTGGCGGGTACACCAGTGCTGAGGTCGAGCGCGGCGATGCATTGGCCCGGGGCCGAAATGTCATCATCGGCCCCTTCGACAGACATGATGGCCACGTCGGTGATCTTGCCGAGATCCACCTTGTGCCCATCGACGATGAATTCGTTGCGCGCAATCTCGCGGTTCTTGAACACCCGTTCGACCGTCGACAGGTAGAATTCGGCAGTCATGTCCATCACGGCGAGATATTCGTCATAGAACCGGTTGTGCGCGTCGTGATCCGACGCCTCGTCACGCATCACGCGGTGGATCTGGTCCGAAAAGGCCTTGGAGTGACGCTCGGCGTTCATCGACATGAATGACGCGAGTTGCAGCAGGCCTGGATAAACCATGCGCCCGACGCCCTTGTACTTGAAGCCGACGCGCTGAATCATTGACTGTTCCAGCTGGCCCATGGTCACGCGTCGACCGAAGTCGGTGACTTCGGTCGGGGTTGCGTCTGGGTCCACCGGGCCGCCGATCAGGGTCAGCGTGCTGGGCTGCGCTTTTGGGTCAAGCTCGGCCAGATAGGCAGTGGCGGCCAGCGTCAGCGGCGCGGGCTGACAGACCGCGATGACATGGGTGTCCGCTCCAAGTGCGCGCATGAAATCAACGAGGTAGAGCGTGTAATCTTCGACATCGAACTTGCCCGCGGAAACTGGAATGTCACGCGCATTGTGCCAATCGGTGATGTAGACTTCGCAATTGACCAGCAGGCTTTTCACCGTCGAACGCAACAGCGTGGCATAGTGGCCTGACATGGGCGCGACCAGCAACACCTTGTGCGGTTGTTCCTCGCGCCCGTTGACCTTGAAGTGGATCAGGTCGCCAAAGGGGCGTTCAACGACCGTATCGATTTCGACAAGGTGATCCTTGCCGTCTTCACAGGTGAAGGTGCGAATGCCCCAATCGGGCTTGGCAACCATGCGCTGAAAGGTGCGTTCCGTGACTTCGCCCCAGGCCGCCATCCAGTTGAAGGCGGGGTTGGGGAACATGCTGAACAGTGGATAGGAGGCCATGGAATTGGCCGTGGCGCCAAGCCATTGGTTCGTGTTGCGGGCCGTTTCCATTAGGTCGTAGGTCATCATGTAGCGCATGAAACGGGCCTCCAGAGTCCCATTTTGAGAGTTCGGACCAATCGTCGCTTTGCCCCCAGCAACCTACGACGTTATTCTGCATAGCAGCGAGGTTAGGGGGATTTCCTTAAAATGACAACTACAGACGACAAGACGCCGGAACTGAGTGGCGAACATATTGAACAGCTTAAAGAAAACATGGCCAAGGTCGAAGAGCTGTCCAAGCGCCTTGTCGAGATCATGGCCGGGAAAAAACCGCATACCCCGGCGCTGGACGCCCCGAATCAAGAGCTTTTTGCAAAGGCAGCAACGGCTTATTGGGCCGAGGCTTGGCAGAATCCCGCCAAGTTGCTGGAACAACAGATCGAATATTGGGGTAAATCGGTGATGAATTTCGCCGCAGCGCAGCAGGCGATGGCAAAGGGCGCTGGGGTGTCAGAGGACGAGGGCCCGAAAGATCGGCGCTTTTCCAACCCTTTGTGGGACACGAACCCCTATTTCCGGCTGATCCGCCAGCAATACCAGACAAACGCCGAAGCGATTGCGCAGGCGGTCGCGTCGGTGGAGGATATCGACGACAAGGATCGCCGGCGTCTGAATTACTTCTCGAAGCAGATCATCGACATGATGGCGCCAACGAATTTCCTGGCAACCAACCCGGATGCGCTGGAAAAGGCCGTCGAGACCGAAGGGAAATCCCTGATCAAGGGGCTTGAAAACCTGGTCTCGGATCTTGAGGCCAACAATGGCGAGCTTGTTGTGCGGCTGGCGGATGAGAACGCGTTCGAGATCGGCGGCAATATTGCCACGACGCCGGGCGATGTCGTTTATCGCAACCGGATGATGGAACTGATCCAGTACAAGCCGGTCACCGAGACAGTGCACGAAACCCCCATCGTTCTGTTCCCACCCTGGATCAACAAGTTCTATATTCTTGACCTCAAGGCGCAGAACAGCCTGATCAAGTGGATCACCGAGCAGGGCTATACCCTGTTCGTGGTCAGCTGGGTCAACCCCGATTCCTCTTACGCCGACGTCGGGATGGAGGACTATATCCAGGACGGGTTCCTGACCGCCATCGAAGAGGTCAAGAAAATCTGCAATGTCAAGCAGGTCAATGCCGTGGGCTATTGCATCGCCGGCACGACGCTGAGCCTGACGCTGTCGCTGCTCAAGCAGCGCGGCGACAAGTCGGTGAAGTCGGCCACCTTCTTTACCGCGCTGACCGATTTCTCGGATCAGGGCGAGTTCACGCCGTTCCTGCAGGACGATTTCATCGACGGGATCGAGGATCAGGTGGCCAAGGACGGCGTTCTGCGGTCGTGGATCATGGCGCGCACCTTTTCCTATCTGCGCTCGAACGACCTGATCTATTCTCCGGCGATCCGCAGCTACATGATGGGGGAAACACCGCCCGCCTTCGACCTGCTGTACTGGAACGGCGACGGGGCCAACCTGCCGGGCAAGATGGCGATGCAATACCTGCGCGGGCTGTGCCAGCGCAACGAGTTCGTCACCGACGGGTTCGAACTGATGGGGCACAAGCTGCATGTGCGGGATGTGGATGTTCCGCTGATGGCGATCACGTGCGAGACCGACCACATTGCGGCGTGGAAGGATTGCTATCGCGGGGTGCAACAGATGGGGTCACGGTCAAAGACCTTCGTGGTTTCGGAGTCGGGCCATATCGCGGGCATCGTCAACCCGCCCAGCAAGAAGAAATACGGCCATTACACCAATCCCGACATGAAAGCTGATGCCGACACCTGGATGAAAGAAGCGGATTTCAATGAAGGCTCCTGGTGGCCAATGTGGGAAGCCTGGCTGAAGACGCGGTCGGGCAAGCAGGTTCCCGCGCGCGATACTGGCGATTCGGATCACCCGCGCCTGACCTCCGCCCCGGGAACCTACGTCGCGGTCAAGGCAAGCGACTGATTTCATTTTGAAACTAAATTTTTTCTGCATCGCAGCAAGAAAAAACTTGAAATGCTGCGATGCAGAAAGCATATTCCTCTCAAGCTGATGAACACCGGGGTGGGCCCGGACAGCAAAAGAGGATTAGGACAATGGCAAAGACCCAAGACTTTACCGCGATCATGAAAGACATGATGGGCGCATTCCCGGTTGACACCAAAGCCATGGAAGACGCGTTCAAATCGACCGCAAGCCTGAACGAAAAGCTGTCGGGCGTTGCCCTGGAAGCTGCAGGGAAGTCGGCTGAAATCTCGAACAAGTGGACCAAGGAAACCCTGGCCAAGCTGACCGAGATGTCGAAAGCCAAGGCAGAGCCGGCCGATTACGCAAAAGCCGCAACCGATTTCGCAAGCGCCTCGGCCGAAGTTGCCGCCGAGAACATGGCCGCTTTCGCTGAAATCGCCAAGAAAGTTCAGACCGAAACCGTCGAGCTGCTGATGGCCGCTGGCAAGGACATCACCGAAGATGCAACCGCCGCTGTCAAGAAGGCCACCAACGAGGTGACCGCTGCTGCCAAGAAAGCTTCGGCAGCCAAGTAAGCACGACCGCGAAATTGCACCCTCTCCTCCCAAATCGGTGCAATCGCTGAGGGCAGATCGCAAGATCTGCCCTTTCTTTTTGGGCATGTTGGCAAAGAGTGTTTGTCAGTTTCCAGTCCGAAACGGAGATGACAACATTGAACTGGGGCTGGTCCGGAACCACCGGACAAGAAGGCAATAGGATACTGTTGCCAGTCACCAGGTCTAAGTTGACGAATTTGCGAAAGTACTTGATTTCCAAGTCAAGGCCCTAGATTTTCCGACCGGAAATTCGCTGCGTAGGATTTGCCGTTTTCCGCAGAAAGAAAGCCCTCTGGATCTAGAAAGAAATGAACAGTCCATTGCACAAGACAACTGAAGAAATTCGCAACCACACCCTTCAACTATTTGCGGGTGTGTGTGGGGAACGAGACCGCCGTGGGAACGCAAAATTCTACAGAAAGGGAAGTGCACGAATTCTCGATGACTTTTTCTTTAGTTTTCTCGAGAAAGCGCGCATTCAGAATTTCATGGAATGTGGAGCGCATGAGGCGACGGCCTCACGCAAATTTCTGAATAATGGCGGGGCAAGAGCCATTACTATTGAAGCGAACCCTGATATTTTTGAACGCAAAACGCGAAACGTGAGCGAGCTTGGCGCAGAGGTTCTGAACGTAGGGCTTGCGGAAAAGGCTGGAACACTTGATTTTCATATCCCCGACAAGAATCTGGGGGCTGCATCATTTCGATCAAAGACGGATGGTGAAACAACAATCAAGGTTCAGACGACTACGATAGATGATTTGCGATTGAACCATGGGCTGAAAGGCAGTTTGGCGCTTTGGGTGGATGTTGAAGGATTTGCTTTCGAGGTTCTGAAGGGCGCAGAGAAAACGCTTGGAGATCCAGAAACCTTAATTCTCAAGGTTGAGATGGAACACCGTCCACGTTGGCGGGATCAGAGAACGTATCTTGAAGTTGCCTCTTTGCTCGAGGGGGAGGGCTTCGTCCCTATCGTTGGCGACATCGAATATGTTGACCAGTTCAATATCGTGTATGCCAGAAAAGATGTGGTCGCAGAGCACAGGGAATTGGTGGACTCTGTGCATAGTCGGATGCGTGATCTTGTCGAGCAGGCGCCAACCTGATCAATGGATTAGAATTCGGATCGGTATCGGCCGGTTGTGCTGATTGCCACCGATGGAATGCCAAAGACCGTAGCCTGCCGCTCGGAGGCTCCCTCGTTCACAACGTGGGGCTGCGGTTCTGGATCATCCAGTCTCCACCCGGTTTCGTCGGTCTTTCTTTTTCTTCTGCACTCGCATAACCTCTGCTGCATTGCATCATCCTTGGGAGGGAACGGGGTGGCTGAACAGGAAAAACCGCTGCTGATCAAACGCTATGCCAGCCGACGGCTTTATAACACGGAAACCAGCGACTACGTGACGCTGGAAGATATCGCCGGTTTCATCCGGAGCGGGCGCGAGGTTCAGATCGTCGATCTGAAAAGCGGTGATGACCTGACCCGTCAATATCTGCTTCAAATCATTGCCGAACATGAAAGCCGAGGCGAAAACGTTCTGCCGGTGGGGGTGCTCAACGATCTGGTGCGCAGCTACATGCTGCCCGGTGGGGGTATGATGCCGCAATTCCTGCAAAGCTCGTTCGAGATGCTGCGCGAAAGCCAGACCAAGATGATGGAGAACATGAACGCAATGAACCCGATGAGCAAGATTCCCGGGTTCGAGGCGATGCAGGCGCAGCAACAGGCGTTTCTGAAGGCGATGACGGGCGGTTTGTCCGGAAACTGGTCGGCGCCGGGAAAACCCGACGAGGAAGAGAAATCGGAAAAGGGCGAGGATCTGGACGAGATCAAGAAGCAGCTGGCCGAGTTGCAGAACAAGCTGTCAAAGCTGAGCTGATGGTCTATTCGGGAAGGCCCGCGCGGCGCAGGCCTTCCAACCATCTTTCCCAATCTTCTTGGTAGCGAACGGGAACGATCTGGCGCACTTGGGAAATCGTCAGACCTGGCATTTTTTCCAGCAACCGGACGACGGATGCCTGTGCCTCCTCCGTCAGCCCCAGCATGCCCAGCGCGGCCGCCTCCTGCCGCATCAGAGAGGCATAGGCGGGCGTGTCCTTCAATCCGGTGCGGGCGTTTTCGACGCAAATCTCGTATTGACCCGAGACATAGGCCGCAATCCCGTATCCTCCGCGCCAGAATGCGCGCAAGGGATCACGGGGCGAAAGAGCGATGGCACGTTCAAAGGCTGCACGCGACTCCTCGAATTGACCGCTCACACCATATAATGCGGCAAAGTTGCCGTAGCCGGTCGCAAGATTGGGGTTCAGCGTGACGGCGCGACCCAGATGGGTTTCGGCGTCTTCAAATTCGCGGGCGAATTGGTTGGCCATCCCGAGCAGCGCATGGGCATGCGCGTTGTTGCTGTCCAAATCGACGGCGATTTCCGCAGCGGACCTGGCGGATTGGATGGCGGCATTGGTGTCCCTGCGCCAGATATGCAGCATGGCGACCAGATCACACACAGCGATACCCGCATGCGCGTCGCCGAGATTGGGATCGGATGCGATGGCCTCGGTCAGCAGCTTGCGGGCAGTGTCGTTGTCGGATTGTGTGAACTTTCCCAGGTGCCAGCGGGCCTGAAGCACCTTGTCCCATGACGAGAGCTTGTCGGGCCGCTTGGCGCGAGCGCGCTGGGTTTCGGCCCCCAGCGTCTCAGGTGCGACCGCGGACACGATGGCCTGCGTGATCTCATCCTGAACCGCAAAGATGTCGTCGATGGCGCGGTCATAGCGATCGGCCCAGATATGCGCGCCGGTGGCGCCGTCGATCAACTGCGCGGTGACCCGCACGCGGTTGCCGGCCTTGCGCACACTGCCTTCGAGAAGGTAACGCACGCCAAGTTCGCGGCAGACCTGATCGACACGGATGGCCTGACCCTTGTAGGTAAAGGTGGTGTTGCGGGCGATGACGAAAAATTCGCGGAAATGCGACAGGGCGGTGATGATGTCTTCGGCGATGCCGTCCGAGAAATATTCCTGCTCGGGATCGGTCGACATGTTGTCGAAGGCGAGAACCGCAATGCCGGGATTGTCCGGTGCCGCGGCTTGTGGGCTGGGTGCTTTTGGCCGATCCGCAATCCAATGATGCACGCGCACCGGGTGGTCGATGTTTTTCAGGCTCTGCGGCCCGGCGTCCTGGAACGCGGCCTCGATGCGTTGGCCGATTCCCTGCCGGACGATGTCCGATATGCAGATGCCGCCGGGTTCGGCCAAGGTTTCAAGCCGGGCGGCAAGGTTGACGCCGTCGCCATAGATGTCGCCCGCCTCGTTGATGATGTCGCCAAGATTGACGCCGATGCGCAGGCGCAGGTCCTGCGCCGCATCTTCGCGCAACCGCGTCTGAACGGCGATGGCACAGGAAACGGCATCGGCGACACTGGCGAACTCGACCAGTGCGCCGTCGCCCATCAACTTGACGATCCGGCCCGAATGCTGCGTGACCAGAGGGTCGAACACGGTCTGGCGCAGTTTGATGAGCCGGGACAGGGTGCCTTGTTCGTCGCGCGCCATCAGCGCGGAAAAGCCAACCACATCAGCGGCGAGAATGGCGGCCAGTCGGCGCGGCATCAGATTCCTCCGGTTGGCGGGCAGGTTTGCCCACTACCGGGTATTCCAACAGAAAAACGGTAACTTGCCTACAACAAAGGTGGCGTGTCAGGTGCCGTAGACGGGAACGGGGTGCGTCGCCTCTGTCATCGCGGCCAGCAGGATGTCGGCAATTGCGTCCAGTTCGTCACGCGTCAGGCGCACCGGCAGGCGTACGTCGCAGGCCTGCATCAACATGGCGCGGGTCCGGGGCAACTCGACCTGTTCGGGCAGGAACTGCCAGTTCCAGAAGGCGCGGGCGTTGTCCTCGCTCAGGCCGAAAACCTGAACCTTGACACCGCGGGCCTCTGCCGCAGCCGCAAAAGCGCGAATTTCGTCTTCGGTCAGGCCGACAAGATTGAACTGGATCGAATCCGGGGCGCGGCGTTCGGGGGCCAGCGGTGCGGGGACGCGGATATGGGGCGAGGCCTGCAGGCGATCGGCCACATAATCGTGGTTGATCAGCCCGTGGAAGACGCGGCGCGCAAGTTCCGGCAGTTGCGGGCGGATCACCGCGGCGCTGAGATTGCTCATGCGCAGATTGTAGAGTGGCAGCTTGTTCTGCCAGCGGGCAAAGGCCTGTTCCAGCTCGGGCGAGTTGTCGCCACGCGGGCCTTTGTGCTTTTTCCAGTTGTGTTCATAGGCGCCCGACATGATGACGGCCTGTGCGATCAGATCGGCATCATCGGTGATCAGGATGCCGCCTTCGCCGGCGTTGATCATCTTGTAGGACTGAAACGAGAAACAGCCGACCTTGCCGATGGTGCCGACATTGCGATCCGCCCAGGTGGTGCCAAGCGAATGCGCCGCATCTTCGATCACCGGGATGCCGCGCGCGTCGCACAGCTCCATGATCCTGTCCATGTCCGAGGTATGGCCGCGCATGTGGCTGATGATGACCGCCTGCACGTTGTCCAGTTTGGCGGTGAAATCATTGATATCAATTCGATAATTACCGCCCACTTCACAGAGCACCGGAATGCAGTCGGCATGCACGACAGAGGACGGCACAGCGGCAAAGGTAAAGCCGGGGATCAGCACGCGAGCGTCGCGCGGCAGACCCAGCGCCTTGAGAGACAGGAACAGAGCGGCAGAGCAGGAAGATACCGCCAGCGCGTATTTCGCGCCCAGAAGTTCGGCAAACTCGGTTTCGAGCAGCGCCACGGGCGCGTCCTGCGGCGCGGTATAGCGGAACAGGTCACCGGATTGCAGCAGCGCGTCGATGGCGTCGCGGGCGGCGGTGGGGATGGGTTCGGCGTCGTGAACGTTGGGCGGCTGTATCATATTTAGCTTTCCTGAATTCTAACTTCTGAAAAAGTAAATTCAGGATACGGCAATGCCAAGGCTGATTTTGCCGTTTCGGCGAAATTTCACTCAACTGTCACGATTATGGCTCAGACGCCGAGACGGTCCCGCAGCGAGAACCAGGTCATGGCCAGAACCAGCAGCGGATTGCGAAGGGCGGGGCCGCCGGGGAAGGGCATGGCGGGCACGCGAGACATGGTGTCGAACCCCTTGGCCTGTCCCTGAATCGCCAACGCCATGAGTTGCCCGGCATGGGTCGCCGTGCCGACGCCGTGGCCGGAATAACCCGAGGCTGACAGGATGTTGGGGGCCAGGCGGGTCAGATAGGGCATGCGGCGCATGGTGATGGCCAGCGTGCCGCCCCAGGCATAGTCGATGCGGATATCGCGCAGATGCGGGAAGATTTCGACCATCGGCTTGCGCACCTTGGCGGCAATGTCGGATGGAAAGCGATAGCCATAACTTTCGCCGCCACCGAACAGAAGCCGGCCATCGCCGCTGAGACGGAAGTAGTTCACCACGAATTTGGTGTCGGCAACGGCCACATCGCGGGTCAGTACTTTCGCGGCATCCTCTCCCAGGGGCTCGGTCGCAGCGATGAAGTTGTTGATCGGCATCACGCGCGAGGCCACTTTCCGGTTCAGCGTACCCAGATAGCCGTTGCAGGCCAAAACCACATGCTCGGCCGTTATCGAGCCGTTGGCCGTGCGCACCCTGGCCGGGCGGGCCTCTTCGATATCCAGCACTTCGGTCTGTTCAAAGATGCGAACGCCCGCCGCTTGCGCCGCGCGGGCAAGCCCCAGCGCGAAATTCAACGGGTGCAGATGCGCCGCCCCCATGTCCAGATAGCCGCCCCGGTAGGCCGGGGACGGGCAGAGACCCTGTGCTGCCTCGGCGTCCAGTGCTTCGATCTGGTCATAGCCGTAGCGAGCGCGCAGGTGTTCGGCATGGTCGTGCAGGCCGCGCCGTTCGGCATCGCTGAACCCAAAAGTGGCAATGCCGGGTTTCAGATCGCAGTCGATATCGTGGCGGGCAATCAGATCCTTGACCAGCGTCTTGGCATCCTCGGCCAAATCCCACAGCCTGGCCGCGTCGTCGCCGCCCATAAGTTTTTCAAGATCTTCCTGATCCATCCGCTGCGCGCTGCCCAGTTGCCCGCCGTTGCGCCCCGAGGCGCCAAAGCCAACGCGATGCGCTTCGAGCAGCACGACATCGAACCCGGCCTCGGCCAGGTGCAGCGCGGCAGAGAGGCCGGTATAGCCACCGCCCACCACGCAGACATCCGCCCGCACATCGCCGCTCAGCGGCGGGCAGGGGGCCTGTGCATGCGCCGTTGCCGCGTACCAACTGGGCGGGAACTTTCCGCGCCGGTCATTGCTGTACAGCAGGTTCATCCCGCCCCCTGTCTTTTACTCGTTTCCCATCTGGAAATGCGCGACCGCGCCGCCCGGTTCAGACGTTGAGCAGAAGGTGCTCGCGCTCCCACGGCGAAATCACCTGCAGGAACTCCTCGTATTCCGCCCGCTTCACGATGCCATAGACGCGCGCGAATTCCGGGCCCAGCACCTCGTGCAGCTTTTCGGCCTCGTCGAAGAGATCCAGTGCATTGCCCATGACCTGCGGGATGTCGCCATCGCCCTCATAGGCGTCGCCATAGAATTGGCGGCGCGGGCGTTCCTGTTCGATCAGGCCCAGATACCCGCAGGCCAGCGACAGCGCGATGCCCAGATAAGGGTTGCAATCCATCCCGGCAATGCGGTTTTCGATGCGGCGGCTTTCGGGCCCCGACAGGGGCACGCGGATGCCGGTGGTGCGGTTGTCGCGGCCCCATTCCAGGTTGATGGGGGCGGCGTGATCCTTCACATAGCGCCGGTACGAGTTCACATAGGGCGCCATCACCGCCAGACCGGCCGGCATGTGGTTCTGCAGACCGGCGATGAAGTGATAGAAGGCGTCGGTTTCGCCCCCTTGCGGTCCCGAGAACAGGTTCTGCCCGGTTTCGATATCCACGATCGAATGGTGGATATGCATCGCCGATCCCGGCTCATCCTCGATCGGCTTGGCCATGAAGGTGGCAAAGCAGTCGTGACGCAGCGCGGCTTCGCGGATCAGGCGCTTGAAGTAGAACACCTCGTCGGCCAGTTTCACGGGGTTGCCGTGGCGCAGGTTGATCTCGAGCTGACCGGCGCCGCCTTCCTGGGTGATGCCGTCGATTTCGAACCCCTGTGCCTCGGCGAAGTCATAGATATCGTCGATCACGGGGCCGAATTCGTCGACCGCGGTCATCGAATAGGCCTGTCGCGCCGCCGCCGGGCGGCCGGAGCGGCCCATCATCGGCTCGATTTCCTTGGCGGGGTCGATGTTACGTGCCACCAGATAGAATTCCATCTCGGGCGCGACGATCGGTTTCCAGCCCTTGTCGAGATAAAGCTGCACCACCCGTTTCAGCACGTTGCGCGGGCTGAACGGAATCGGGTCGCCGTCGCGGTCATAGGCGTCGTGGATCACCTGCAGCGTCCAGTCGCCCGTCCAGGGCGCGGCCGTGGCGGTGGACATGTCCGGTTTGAGGATCATGTCGCGTTCGATGAACCCGTCCTCGCCCGCAGCTTCGCCCCAGTCGCCGGTGATGGTCTGGTAGAAGATGCTGTCAGGCAGGTGGAAATAGGTTTGGCGTGCGAATTTCGATGCGGGTACCGCCTTGCCGCGGGCAATGCCGGGCAGGTCCGAGATGATACATTCGACTTCGTCCAGCCGCCGCCCTTCGAGAAAATCGCGGGCGGATTGCGGTAAGTTGTCAGTCCAATCGGCCATCAGGCCCTCTCTTTCCTCAAAAAATCGGCCATGAAGCGTCCGATGGCCTTGCTGTCGTTTGGTCCGTCCTGCCGGTTCGCTGCCTCGAGCAGCAGATCGTCGGGCACCACACCCTTGCCGCGTGTGCGCATCAGGCCATGCAGGAAGTCGTTGTCATATTCGGGGTGTGGCTGAACCGTCCAGATGGTGTCGCCATAGGCCACCACCGCGTTGCGGCAAAACTGGTTGCTGCCCAGCACGGTTGCCCCTTCGGGAAGTTCCGTCACCTGATCCTGATGCCAGGCGTTCAGGGTGACGGTATCCCCGTTCAGATCATAGTCGGTGCGCCCGACGGCCCAGCCGCCCTTGAATTTTTCAACCTTGCCGCCAAGCGCCTGCGCAATGATCTGATGGCCGAAGCAGACGCCGATCAGCGGCTGCCCCTGTTGCCGGATTTCCCGGATCAGGGTCTCGAGTTTCGGAATCCATGGAAGATCCTCGTAAGCCCCGTGGCGAGAACCGGTGATCACCCAGCCATCGGCATCGCCGGGGCCTTGTGGAAAGACGCCGTCGACGACCGCGTAGGTTACAAACTCGAACCCGTTGCCGCCCAGAAGCGCGCGGAACATGGCGTCATAATCGCCCGTGCTGTCGATGAGCATGTCCGGGGCATGGCCGGTTTGAAGAATGCCGATTTTCATGAGTCACCAAATTTGATCAAATTAAACCTAGCCGATCTGAGCTGACCCGACAAGGGGGGTCAGACGGCCTCCAGATAGCTGAGCCAGTGCGACTCGGCGGGGCGGTCCGCGAAGCGGAGGATTTCCTGACGCTTTGTCATCGCCATGAAGCGGATCAGATCCGCTGACAGGATACGGGCGATCATCGGGTCGGTTTCGAAAGCTGAAACCGCCGCAGACCAATCCGACGCGAGTTGGGGCAGCCCTTCTATCTTGTAGGCGTTGCCCGAGATCGGGGCGGGCGGGGTCAGGGAATCCTCGATGCCGACAAGGGCTGCGCCAAGCACAACGGATAGCATCAGGTAAGGGTTGATGTCGCCACCTGCGACCCGATGCTCGATCCTGCGCGCCACCGGTGCGCCGCCGGGGATACGGATGGCGGCAGTGCGGTTTTCGTAAGCCCAGCAAGCCCCTGTCGGTGCGTGTGCGCCGGGAACCAGTCGGTCATAGGAGTTGCCGTGGGGCGCGAAGATCAGCGAACTGCCCGGCATTGCGGCGAGGCATCCCGCGACTGCGGAAAGCAATTCCGGGGTGCCTTCGGATCCGCCGTTGTCGAAGATGTTTTTGCCCACCGCGTCAAGAACGGAGAAATGCACATGCATTCCGTTACCTGCGTCATCGGCATAGGGTTTTGCCATGAAGGTGGCGGCAAATCCGTGCTTGCGCGCAAGGCCGCGCACCAACGCCTTGAATAGCCACGTATCATCGGCACAGCGCATGGCGGCCTGGTGGTTCAGGTTGATCTCGAACTGGCCAATGCCGCTTTCGGAAATGGCGGTTTGCGCGGGAATGCCCATCGCTTCGCAACCGTCGTAAAGCTCGGTAAAGAAGGCGTCGAATGCATCCATTTCGGCCATCGACAGCACGGATTCGTTGACCAGACGCCGCTTTGTGATCGGGTTGCGCGGCGGTCTTGGGCTTTCCCCCGACGCGTCCAGCAGAGTGAATTCAAGCTCGGTCGCCGCAACCACGGACCATCCCCGCCGGGCATAGCGGTCGAGAACGGCGGCAAGGGCATGGCGCGGATCGCCGGCAAACGGGGTGCCATTGTCGTGAAACAGGCACATCGGGACCAGCGCGGTGGGTGTTTCGAGCCAGGGCATCGGCACCGGGCCGCGATCAGTTGGCAACAAGGTGCCGTCCGCGTCGCCGGATTCGAAGACCAGGGGGCTGTCGTCAATGTCCGATCCCCACAGATCGACGTTGAGCGCCGAATACGGCATCCGCACTGCGCCCTTGTCGAGCTTGCCCGCGTAACCGGGCGGAACGCGCTTGCCACGCATCTGACCGTTCAGATCGCAAGCCGCGACGCGGAAAGTGTGCAGGGTGCTCAGGTCCATGGGTATCTCCATTGCTCTTGGCAAGAGATGTAGCCGAGCAAAAATGACTTGTCACGACATTTGATCAAATTATTTCCAGCTCTGAAACCGACCGGCGGGCGGTTGTTAGGAACTGGTTCAGGATCCGCAACAACTTTGGCCGTCCTGGATGGGCGGGCAGGGGACAGTGCCGTAGGAACAGAACACGCAGCAGTCGCCCGGCTTTGGCTTCAACAGGGTCTCGCAGGACGTGCACTCATAGAACCACTGGCAACTGTCTGTCGGCATGACTTCATCCTGCGCATGGCCGCAAATCGGGCAGGTGAGGGTGCTTTGAAGAACGAGATCGGTCATACGGGCCTCGGAACCAAGAAACGCCGGGCAGGCAGGCGTCGGGACGGAATCTGGTTCCCTCGGTCTGGATTGTCCAATCGCGATTGTGCGAGGGATTGCAGATCGAGTGCCTCCCAGGCGCGCCGTCCGAGTTGCGTTGAGGGGCGCTGCCCCTCAACAAGACATTCAATAAACGCGCTCAATGCGTTCTGTTGCTATTGCAACTGTTTGGCGTTGCATTCCCTTGCCATTTCGATGGCCTTGTAGGTTCCAGTCAGATCGACGGTGAATCCGAACTCTTTTTCAGGGAACACCGCCATGACCTTTTCCTTGGCTACCGCATCGACAAAGCCGGGATCGTCGGTCAGGACATATCCGCCGGAATACCCCTTGGTTATGTTCCCGCGCATGCCGGTGGCTTCTCCGACATAAAGGTTGTCGCCAAGAAGGATGGCAACGCCCTCTTTCTCGCCTTTCTTGATTTTGGTTTCGGCCTTGGTGAACACACCGACATATGCGACTCCGCGGTCGTCGGTCAGGCCCATCTGGACTACGTTCTCGGCCTCGTCGACGGCTTCGATCAGGCAGGATTTCTTTTCGTTGTCGATGAAGACCTTCCATCCCTCGACTTCGCCATATCGCTCAAATGTGTCGGCCAAAGCACTCAAAGGCGCCAATGCGCCAAATGCCAGGGCAATTGTTGTTGTACGAAAACTCAATGATTTTCCTCCATGTTCCGGCGCCCGGTTGTCAGATAACGAAAGCCCTGACCTTGCCGGAGCGCCCCGGGGGCAATGATCGCCACGCCAGCCCGGGTTTTGTCAAACGGAAATCTCCATGCCGAGATATCCGAACTTGATCTATGTCATGCAGTTCTTGGAATATGAATTATATTCTGATAGCAGAATGTGAAATCCGAAAGGAAACGCCATGCCTTTGAACTGGAAAACCGGAGGGCTTTTGCTGGGACTGGTCTTTTTTGCCGCCGTCCTGCTGGTCAAGCCCATCGGTGTTTCGACGCAATTCGTGATCCTTGACGGGATTGTGGCGGATATCGTCAATCCGGAACTCGTCACCCAAACGGACGAGGGGTACACCTCGACCAACGCCTATCTGGCGAAATCGGGTGGCAAATACGCCAAATCGGTTGCCAATCCGCTCAACTATTCCTTTGTCTTCGTGATCGCCATGATGATCGGCGGGTTCCTGTCTGTGCTGGCACGCGGCGGTCTGAGCGCGTCCGAACGCACCATGCCCGCCCTCTGGCGCGCCAATTTCGGGGACAGCCCGGTCAAACGCTATGCCGCCGCGTTCCTGGGCGGTTTCGTCGTTCTGTACGGCGCGCGCCTGGCGGGGGGATGCACATCCGGCCACATGATGTCGGGGATGATGCAGACGGCGCTCAGCGGTTACATCTTTGCCGCCGGAGCCTTTGCCGCCGCCATACCCGTTTCGATCATGATGTTCAGAAAGGAGGTCTGACCATGACTTCGATTCTTCTTGCCCTGCTGATCGGCGCCGCCTTTGGAGTGGTGCTTGATCGGGTGGGGGCCGCGAACCCCTCTTATATCAATGCGATGCTGAACCTGACCAATCTCAACCTTGCCAAGGCGATCCTGCTGGCGATCGGCACCGGTTCGGTCCTGATGTTTGGCGGCCAGATGCTGGGTCTGGTCGATGTGGGGCATATGTCGGTCAAGTCGGCCTATGTCGGCGTGTTTATTGGCGGTCTTTTGCTGGGCGCGGGCTGGGCGTTTTCGGGGTATTGCCCGGGCACCGGCGTTGTCGCCGCAGCATCCGGACGCAAGGATGCGCTGTTTTTCATTGCCGGCGGGTTGCTGGGCGCCGCAGCCTATATGGTGACGTATCCAGCATGGAAAGCCTCGGGTCTGTTAAGCGACATCGCCGGCGGCAAGGTCACGTTGGGCACGGTTCCGGGATCGAAGTTCGATGGGTTGACGGGGCTGCCCGGGGATGTTCTGGGCATCGCGCTTGGCCTGGTTTTCATCCTTGTGGCCTTTATCCTGCCTGAGCGGCTGGTCGGACAGGCGGCCGAGACCCAACCCGCCGAATAAGCGCCTACAGAATACGCGTGGCGACTCGCGCTATCATTCCCGCCACGTGTGTGCGGCCCGGCGTTCCGTGTTCCCGCCGGGCCGCTTTTCATTGCCCGATTCCTCCCTATGTTGGACGCAAGGACCCTGGGAGGAGCAGATGGACCGATTCGACAACAGTCCCGAAACCGCATTGCGCTGGCACCGGAAGGGTACCGGCGCGGCATTGGCGACCGTGGTCGAGACCTGGGGCAGCGCGCCCCGCCGGGTCGGAGCGCAACTGGCCATCGGTGGTGACGGGCGTATCGAGGGATCGGTTTCGGGCGGCTGCGTCGAGGGCGCGGTGATCGTCGAGGCGTTGGAGGCCATCGACGAGGGCGAGGCCCGCCTTCTGGAGTTCGGCGTCAGCGACGAAGACGCCTTTGCCGTCGGCCTGGCCTGTGGAGGCACCATCCGCGTGCTGGTGGAGCCGGTCGGATCGGTTCTGCCCGAGGTGATGCTGGCAGAACTCGTAACCGCGCGGGCCGGGCGTCAGCCGCTGGCCTATGAGGTCAACCTGGCCACCGGCCATCGGGAGTTGAAGCGCGGCGCCTATGCCGAGCGCATGCGCATGGATCGGTCGGGCTTTGAAGAGGACGGCCAGACCTTTGTGGCCGTGCACAACCCGCCCTTGCGCCTGATCGTCGTCGGTGCTGTCCATATCGCGCAGGCGCTGGTGCCGATGGCCCGCATCGCGGGTTATGACCCGGTGATCATCGACCCGCGCGAGGCGTTTGCGTCGGCCAAACGGTTTCCGGGCGAGACGATCCTCACAGACTGGCCGGACGAGGCGGTTGCAAAGCTCGGGCTGGATGCGCGCACGGCACTGGTGCTGCTGACCCATGATCCCAAACTGGATGATCCCGCGTTGAAGGCGGCCTTGCGGGCGGACGTTTTCTATGTCGGCGCGCTCGGGTCGAGCCGCACCCAAGGCAAGCGGGTGGAGCGGATGAAGGCCGCAGGTTTCAATGACGCGGATATCGCGCGCATTCACGGGCCTGTCGGTCTGGATATCGGTGCCGCGGGGCCGGCGGAAATCGCCGTTTCGGTCCTGGCCGAGATGACGGCCGTGCTGCGGGGCAAGGCGTGAAATTCGGTCCGATCCCCGTCGCGCAAGCCAAAGGCGCGATCCTCGCGCATTCGGTGAAGGCCGGTGAACGCAAGCTGCGCAAGGGCATCACGCTGGGCGCGGATCATCTGGAGGATTTGTCCCGGGCGGGTGTCGTCGAGGTGATCGTGGCGCGGATGGAACCCGGCGATTGCCACGAAAACGAGGCGGCACAAACCCTGGCCGCAGCCCTGGTGCCCGATCCCGAAAAGGCCAACGTTCGTGTGACGGAGCCGTTCACCGGTCGGGTCAACATTCTGGCCGACGGTCCCGGTGTGGTCGTGCTGGATGTTGCGGCCATCGAGAAGTTCAATCAGGTGCATCCGATGATCACCGTCGCCACTGTGCCGCAATATCAGCAGATGGACGCGGGCGGCATGGTGGCGACGATCAAGGTGATTTCCTATGCCGTGCCGGGCATCGATGTCGAACGGGCTGCATCGCTGGCGCAAGGTGCGATCCGGCTGGTTCGGCCAGTGCATGCCTCTGCCGGTCTGGTGGTCACCGACATTCCCGGCGGCCCGCCGAACGACAAGGGCATCGCATCGGTCCGCGCCCGAATCGAGACGCTGGGCATGGAACTGGCGGATATCCGGACCGTGCCGCACACGATGCAGGATCTTGCTGAGGCGCTTGCCGTGGTGCGTGGGGACATCGTCTTGATCCTCACCGGCTCGGCTACTTCGGACCCGCATGATGTTGCGCCGGACGCGGTGCGCGCCGCCGGGGGGCAAGTCGACCGGTTCGGCATGCCGGTCGATCCGGGCAACCTGCTGTTTTTGGGGCTGATTGGCGCGCGCCCGGTGATCGGCCTGCCGGGGTGCGCGCGCTCTCCGGCGTTGAACGGAGCCGACTGGGTGCTGTCGCGCGTGGCTTGCGGAATCCAAACCACTGGTGCGGATATCGCCGCCATGGGCGTGGGTGGTTTGCTCAAGGAAATCCCCACGCGTCCGCAGCCGCGCGCAGGCAAAGCAAAGTGACGCAACGGCACTTTTGGCACCGTTCCAAGCTGGCTTAGATGGTGCAGGCCAGGCGCGAAGCTTGCCCGGAAAATTGACAAATATTTTTGTTCTCAAAAGAAATTTGCCGTGTTTAACTCCGAAACAAGGGAGAAAAAATCAAAAGGGAGGATCTCATGACACAGGTCACCATGACCGTGAACGGCAAGTCCGTGAGCGGTGATGTCGAAGGCCGGACGTTGTTGTCCAGCTTTCTGCGCGATCACCTGTCGCTGACCGGAACCCATGTCGGATGTGACACCGCGCAATGCGGCGCCTGCGTGGTTCACGTCAACGGCGAGGCGGTCAAATCCTGCAACATGCTGGCGCTCGAGGCCGACGGGGCCGATGTCGGCACCATCGAGGGGCAGGCCAATGCCGACGGCTCGCTTAACGTGATCCAGCAGGCATTTCAGGATCACCACGGTTTGCAATGCGGCTTTTGCACACCCGGCATGGTGATGAGCGCATCGGCGCTGCTCAAGGACAATCCCAAACCGACCGAGGCGGAAATCCGCAAATACCTCGAAGGCAACCTGTGCCGCTGCACCGGCTACCACAACATCGTCAAGGCGATCATGGCCGCGTCCGGGCAGGACGTCGGTTCCATCGCCGCCGAATGATGCCGCTGCGGGCGTGACGACGACGCCCGTGGGAGAGGAGAGGGTGCGCAACCGCACCCGTTTATGGGAGGAGAACAAGCAATGCCCAAAGACAGTGGCATCGGAGCCAGTTCCAAGCGCCGCGAGGACGTGCGCTTTCTGACCGGAGCGGGCAATTACACCGACGACATCAATGTGCGGGGACAGGCCTATGTCTATTTCCTGCGCTCTGATATCGCACATGGAAAGATCAACAGCATCGACACCACGGACGCCGCGGCGATGCCGGGCGTGGTGCGCGTGTTCACCGGCGCCGATTTCGAAGGTGTGGGGGGCATACCCTGCGGCTGGCAGGTCAGCGACCGGCATGGAAACCCCATGCAGGAACCGCCGCACCCGATCCTGGCACAGGGCAAGGTCCGGCACGTGGGCGATCCCATCGCGGCGGTCGTGGCCGACAGCCAGGAACAGGCCCGCGACGCGGCCGAGGCCATCGTCTTTGACATCGAAGAACTGCCCGCGGTGATCGATATGAAGGCGGCGGCACAGGGCGGCGCCACCAAGGTTCACGACGATCTGACTTCGAACATCTGCTATGACTGGGTGATCGGCGAAACCGACGACGCCAAGGTGAACGAGGCATTTGCCAACGCCGCCCATGTCACCACGCTGGAACTGACCAACAACCGACTGGTCGCCAACCCGATGGAGCCGCGCGTTGCCGTGGCCGAGTACAGCCGGGGAACGGACGAATACACGCTCTACACCACCTCGCAGAACCCGCATGTGATCCGGCTTTTGATGTGCGCTTTTGTGCTGGGTCTGCCCGAGCACAAGGTCCGTGTCGTGGCCCCGGATGTGGGGGGCGGTTTCGGCTCAAAGATCTTCCACTATGCCGAAGAAGCGTTCTGCACTTTTGCGGCCAAGGCCTGCAACCGCCCGGTCAAATGGACCGCCAGCCGGTCCGAGGCCTTCCTGTCGGATGCGCAGGGCCGTGACCACGTCACCAAGATCGAACTGGCGCTGGATGCGGATAACAATTTCGTCGGGTTGCGCACGGATACCTATGCCAATCTCGGCGCGTATCTGTCGACGTTCTCCAGTTCGGTGCCCACCTATCTGCATGGCACGCTGATGGCGGGCAATTACACGACGCCGGTCATTCAGATCAACGTCAAGGGTATGTTCACCAATACCGTGCCGGTCGATGCTTATCGCGGCGCAGGTCGCCCCGAGGCGACGTTCCAGCTGGAACGGGTGATCGACAAGGCCGCGCGCGAATTGGGGGTCGATCCCATCGCGCTGCGCCGGCAGAACTTCATCACCCAGTTCCCCTATGACACGCCGGTGGCGCTGACTTATGACACCGGCAATTATCACGGCACGATGGACAAGCTTGAGGCCGCCGCCGACATCGCCGGTTTCGCCGCCCGCCGCGCGGAAAGCGAGGCCAATGGCAAGCTGCGCGGGCTGGGCATCAATTGCTATATCGAGGCTTGTGGCATCGCGCCGTCGAACATCGTGGGCATGCTGGGCGCGCGGGCAGGGCTTTATGACGCCGCGACAGTACGGGTGAACGCCACCGGCTCGATCAGCGTCATGGTAGGCGCCCACAGTCACGGGCAGGGGCACGAAACCTCGTTCCCGCAGATCGTGGCCGAGATGATCGGTATCGACGAGTCGATGATTGAAATCGTGCATGGCGACACCTCCAAGATCCCCTTCGGAATGGGGACCTATGGCTCGCGCTCGCTGGCGGTCTGTGGCTCTGCCATGGTGCGGGCGACCGAGAAGGTCATCAACAAGGCCAAGAAGATCGCGGCCCATCTGATGGAAGCCTCGGACGCGGATATCGAGCTCAAGGACGGCCAGTTCACGGTCGCGGGTACCGACAAGTCGGTGGCCTGGGGTGATGTCACGCTGACGGCCTATGTGCCGCACAACTATCCGCTGGAAGACCTTGAACCGGGGCTGGAGGAAACTGCGTTCTACGATCCGGCGAACTTCACCTATCCGGCGGGCGCCTATGCCTGCGAGGTCGAGGTCGATCCGGATACCGGCCAGGTTTCGATCCAGCGCTTCACCGCGGCGGACGATTTCGGCAATATCATCAACCCGATGATCGTTGACGGCCAGGTTCATGGCGGACTGGGCCAGGGGATCGGCCAGGCGCTGTTGGAAAACTGCGTCTATGACGAAAACGGTCAGCTGCTCAGCGCATCTTTCATGGACTATGCCATGCCGCGCGCCGATGACGTGCCGTTCTATGCGGTTGATCATTCCAGCCAGACGCCGTGCACCCACAACCCGCTGGGCGTAAAAGGCTGTGGCGAGGCCGGGGCCATCGGCTCGCCGCCTGCGGTGGTGAATGCGGTGATCGATGCGCTGCATTCGGCGGGCAAGCAGGTCGGTCATATCGACATGCCGGTCAGCCCGTCGCGCGTCTGGACCGCGATGCATGGTTGATCTGATCAGGGCGGACCGGGGGCCAGCCCCCGGACCCCCGAAGTATTTGGGAAAAGATGAAGCAGAAGCCCTGGGCTTTGAGACTTCAGGAGGACGAAATGTACAGTTTCGAATTTGAAAAACCCTCGACGATTGCCGAAGCGGTATCTGCGCTGGCTTCCGAGGAGGCGCAGGCGCTGGGTGGCGGGCAGACTTTGATCCCGACGCTCAAGCAGCGTCTGGCGGCCCCTGCCAGGCTGGTCAGCCTGAGCGGGATCTCCGAGATGCAGGGCGTGTGCGTCGAAGATGACGGCTCATTGGCGATCGGCGGTGCCACGACACATGCCACTGTGGCGCGGGAGGCGGCGGACAAATATCCGGCGCTGGCCGATCTGGCCGGCCATATCGGTGATCCGGCGGTGCGCAATCGCGGCACGATCGGCGGTTCGCTGGCCAACAATGACCCTGCGGCCTGTTATCCGGCGGCAGCGCTTGGATCGGGCGCGACCATCGTCACCAACGGGCGCCGGATTGCGGCGGATGATTTCTTTGAAGGCATGTTCACCACCACCCTGGCGGATGGCGAGATCATCACCTCGGTCCGGTTTCCGGTGCCGCAGACGGCAAGCTATCAGAAGTTCCTGCAACCTGCCTCGCGCTTTGCGCTTGTGGGGGTCTTTGTCGCCCGTTTCGCGGATGGCGTGAGGGTGGCCGTGACAGGAGCCAGCGAGAACGGCGTGTTTCGTTGGACCGAGGCGGAACAGGCGCTGAACAAGGAGTTCCGCGCGGACGCCCTGATGGATCTCAGGATCAATCACCTGAACATGATCGGGGACCTGCACGGCAGCAAGGAATACCGCGCGCATCTGGTCGGTGTCATGGCGCGGCGCGCGGTTCAGGCTGCGGGCTGAGCTCAACTCCGGGCATGACCTGCCACAAACGCAGGTTCACGCCCCACGGACGCGCGGAGGTTTCGGGGCTTTCCAATAGGCTCCGGTATCTTCGCGCATCGCCTCGTAGTCCGAGATGCGTTTGCGCGCCTCGTGCCCGCCTGCGGCGACGAGATGGCCGAGCAGGCATTCCAGCACCACCATCGCCCCGGCGAAGCAGCCGAAATGATGTTGCGACCGGGTGCTGACCGGAAACACGATGTCGGGATCGATCTTGGGGGCGATGATGTCGCTGTCGGAAACCAGAATGATCCGCGCCCCCCGTCCCCGTGCGAATCTCAGCGACTTGATGGTCTCGGCGGAATAGGGGGCCACCGTGACGGCCAGCAGGCAGTCGTCCTCATCCGCATCCAGCAGATCGTCCACCGCCGATCCCATGTGACGCGGGACCAGTTGCAACCCCGGCAGCGCCATGCGCCCGACATAGTGAAAATAATAGGCCAGCGCGTAACTGACCCGCGTCGCCGTGACAAAGCAGCGGCGCGACCGGGTCATGAAGTCGACGGCTGTTTCCACCTTGGCCGGGTCCATCTGCCGCAGCGATCGGGACACCACGTTGATCTCGTTGCGGGCCAGACCGGCCTGAACCTTTGCGATACCGTCACCCTGCGCCAGACTGTCCAGCCAATCGATGCCAAGCCGTTCCTCGCCTTCGGTGACAAGAGCGTTGCGGAACGGCGCGCGAAAGTCTTCGAACCCGTCAAAGCCCATGCGGTCGGAAAGCCGAACCAGCGAGTTCGAGCTGACACCGACCTTGTCCGCCGTCAGCCGGATCGGATCAATCCCGAAATCGCCGGGGTGGTCAATGATGTATTTCGCTACGGCCTGCAGTTGCGGCGGCAGGGTGTCAATTTCCGTCCTGAGGCGGTCGATGATTTGCAGGTGTGATTGAGTCGGCATGACAAAACAAAAACATATGTTCTTATTTTTTCAAGTTGAAAACGTCGGCGGCTCCTTTCATGTAAACCACGATGCCTTCTTACCGGATGAACGTCTTGGAAAATGCCCGCACAACGCCTCAGGAAAAAAAGCGAGATCCCTACCTGCTGGTCGCGATGAACGGTGCGCGCCGAACTCATGCGGACCATCCGGCAGTTCCGCTGAGCCTTGATGAGATCGTGGCGAGCGCAGGTGCCTGTCACGCGGCCGGGGCGCAGGGGGTGCATCTGCATGTGCGCGATGATGAAGGCCGCCATTCGCTGGACGCCGGGCGCTATCGCGAGGTCATCGAGGAGCTTCGGCGAAAGGTCCCCACCATGGACATCCAGATCACCACCGAATCCGCCGGCCTTTATGATGTTCCCGAGCAACTGCATTGCCTGACACAGGTGCAGCCCGAATGGGCCTCGGTCTCGGTGCGTGAAGTTGCGCGCGCGCCGGACCTCGCAGACAGGATTTACGGGGCCTGCGCTGAACAGGACACGCGTGTTCAGCATATTGTCTATGACAAAAAGGATGCCGCACTGCTGGATCTCTGGCAGGCCAGGGGAACCGTGCGTCCGGAACAAGTGGATCGGTTGTTCGTTCTGGGCCGTTACACGGCGGGTCAGAAATCATGCCCGGACGATTTGAAGCCTTTCCTGCCAACGGGTGCGCCGTGGATGGTCTGTGCCTTTGGGCCCGATGAACACACCTGCCTGATCGAAGCGGCCCGACGCGGGGGCGATCTGAGGGTTGGATTTGAAAACAGCCTGACCGATTCTGAAAACACCCCCTGGGCCGACAACGCCGCTTCGGTTGCGGCCCTTGTTCAAGCGCTCGAAAGGAGCCGGATATGAGCCATGTATTCCCCCGCCACACCAAATCGGTTTTGCCTGTCGCCGTGGGCGGTGACGGCTGTTACCTGATCGACGCGGCGGGCAAACGCTATTTGGACTGCGGAGACGCCGCGGTATCCTGCCTTGGACATTCGAACCAGAACGTGATCCGCGCGGTTCAGGAACAGGTGGAAAAGCTGGCTTTTGCCCATACGGGCTTCATGACTTCGGACCCGGCTGAACGGCTGGCGGATTTGCTCATCGAACATGCGCCGGGAGATCTTGACCGGGTCTATTTCGTCTCGGGCGGGTCCGAGGCGACCGAGGCCGCAATCAAGCTGGCGCGACAGTATTTCCTGGAAACCGGACAGCCAGAGCGCCGCCGCGTGATCGCCCGTCGGCAAAGCTATCACGGCAACACGTTGGGGGCGCTTTCGGCAGGGGGCAACGCCTGGCGTCGGGCACAGTTCGCGCCGCTGTTGATCGAGATGAGCCACATCCCGGCCTGCTACGAATACGCTGAAAAGCCCGAGGGCGAGAGCAGTTTTGACTATGGTCAGCGGGTCGCGAGCGAGCTGGAGGCCGAAATCCTGCGCCTTGGGCCGGAAACCGTTATGGCTTTCATGGCGGAACCCGTCGTTGGCGCAACCCTTGGGGCGGTGCCTGCGGTCGAGGGGTATTTCAAACGCATCCGCGAGATCTGCGATCAGTATGGTGTGCTGCTGATTCTCGACGAGGTGATGTGCGGTATGGGGCGCACCGGGCACCTGTTCGCCTGTGACCATGAGGGCACAGCACCGGATATCCTGTGCATCGCCAAGGGGTTGGGGGCCGGGTATCAGCCGATCGGTGCAATGCTTTGCAGCAAGACGATCTATGCCGCGATCCGCGACGGGTCGGGGTTTTTCCAGCATGGGCATACCTATGTCGGTCATCCCGTGGCAACCGCCGCCGCCCTGGAGGTGGTGACCGAGTTGACCTCGAAAGACCTGCCAGCGCGGGCGGGCGTCATGGGGGAAAAAATGCAGTCGGCGCTGGAAGCGGCATTTGGTCAGCACCCGCATGTCGGCGACATTCGAGGGCGGGGGCTGTTTCTCGGCATCGAACTGGTGCGCGATCGCGACAGCAAGGAGCCGTTCGATCCGTCCTTGGGGATCGCGGGCAAGGTGAAAAAGGCAGCCCTTGAAAGCGGGCTGATCTGTTATCCCATGTCCGGCACGCGTGACGGGAAAAACGGTGATCACATCCTGCTGGCGCCACCTTTCATCATTGAAGACGCGCAAATCGGTGAACTGGTTGAAAAGCTATCCATCGCTCTCGCCGAAGCAGTGCCCGGCTGAATGGCGTAAGTCGCAAAAGGCTTGAAATGGAAAACCCCGCCAGACGCTTTCTGACGGGGTCGAAACAACGAATATCAGTCGGGTTATTTCTGCGGCAGCGGGCCGATCATCATGATCATCTGACGGCCTTCCATCTTCGGCATGTTCTCAATCTTGCCGATTTCCTTGATGTCCTCGGCCACCCGTTCCAGCAGCTCACGGCCCAGATTCTGGTGGGCCATTTCACGGCCGCGGAAGCGAAGGGTGATCTTGACCTTGTCGCCGTTTTCCAGAAACTTCACGACGTTCCGCATCTTCACATCGTAATCATGCGTATCGGTGTTGGGACGGAACTTGATCTCCTTCACCTCGATGATTTTCTGTTTCTTGCGGGCTTCGCTCTCGCGTTTCTGCTGTTCGTACTTGTATTTGCCAAAGTCCATGATCTTGCAGACCGGCGGCGTGGCGTTCGGCGAGATCTCGACCAGGTCGAGACCGGCTTCTTCGGCCATTTGCAGGGCTTTTGCGGGATGAACCACCCCGACATTTTCGCCGTCAGCGCCGATCAGGCGGATTTCGGGGGCACGGATCTTTTCGTTCACGCGCGGGCCGGTTTCGCGTTGCGGCGGCGCGTTGTGAGGTCTGCGGGCTATGGGTTCATTCCTTTGCTGATTGCAGAATAACGAGGCCGGAATTTAGACCGGCGCGTCAGCCGTTTCAAGCGGCTTCGCGCCGGCAAAGGCGGAAATATCGTCTATATGTCACAATGATACTGTGAAGAGTCCCGACAAATCGGGGGTTCTCGCCGTCTTACCCGACAAAGGCCTTTTCGATCACGAACTCTTTGGGTTCGGAATTCGCGCCCTCGCGCAGGCCGAACTCTTCGAGGATCGCCTTGATGTCGTGGTTGAACGCCAGCGAGCCACAGACCATCGCACGATCCGTTTCGGGCTTGATGCCGCCGTCGATGCCCAGATCGGCAAACACCGTGCCATCTTTCAACAGGTTGGTGATGCGGCCCATCTTGGGGCTCTCTTCGCGCGTGGTGGTGGGGTAATAGCGGATCTTGTTCCCAAAGCCTTCGCCGATCAGTTCGGCCAGCATTTCGTCCTGCTTGATGCTTTCGATCAACTGGCGGCCATATTCCAGTTCGGCCACGTCGCGGCAGGTGTGGGTGATGATCACCTCGTCGTAATCCTCGTAGGTCTGCGGCTCGCGCAGCAGCGAGGCGAACGGGGCAAAACCGGTGCCGGTGGCAAAGAACCAGATTCGCTTGCCGGGCAGCAGCGCGTCATGCACCAGCGTGCCCACGGGCTTGGGCCGCAGGATGATCTGGTCGCCGGGCTTGATATGCTGCAGCTTCGAGGTCAGCGGGCCATCCTGGACCTTGATCGAGTAAAACTCCAGTTCTTCGTCCCATGACGGCGAGGCAATCGAATAGGCGCGCAGCAGCGGTTTGCCGTTGTCACCCAGCAGGCCGATCATCACGAACTCGCCCGAGCGGAACCGCAGCGATCGAGGGCGCGACACCTTGAACGAGAACAGGCGGTCGGTCCAGTGTTTCACATCCAGAACGGTCTGGGCGTCGGGCAGGACGGGGGCTTTGACTGCGGTGGCTTCGGTCACGGATTTCATCTCTGTCATCGTTTCACTACCGGCCTGCTAGACCGGCGCCTCTCCATATTCTTTGATATACGTCATGAAAAGGGGAAAGTCTCCCCTTTTGTTAGTGTACAAATGATTGTGATGATCAGCCGCGCAGGCGGGACTGATAGTTGTGAGACTGCCAGTCGGCACGGGCCAGCCACTGATCCTCGGGCTGGCGGTTGGCAAGATTATGGTCGATCTCGACTTCATCAAATCCGCTGCGCCGTGCCATCGCATACTGGTCTGCCAGTACATGCCCCTTGGCGCGCAACCGGCCCGCATAGCCTTTCAGGCGCAGGGTGCGGGCAATGGTAAAGCCGCGGCCGTCGGCGAAGGAGGGGAAATCCACCCGCACCATCCGGGTGTTGCCCAAACGGTCGTACAGCTCGTCCGGGTCGGTATCCGAACTTACATCGAGTGCCACTACATCGTTTGCGGCATCGTCGAGGGTGACAAAGCCGTCGGTCCAGTCATCTGGGGCAAAGCCCTCATCGGTCACGATTACATTCATTTCGTCTCTCCAACGCGGACCATCTTGCCATCTACAAAATGGATGCCGCATTCTTCCTTGTTCTGATCGCGCCAGCGTCCGGCGCGGGGGTCTTCGCCTTGCTTGACGACTGATGTACAGGGCGCACAACCGATCGACGGATAGCCCTTGGCCACCAGCGGGTGCCGGGGCAGGTTGTTTTCTTCCATATAGGCGCGCACATCCTCGGGCGCCCAATGGGCCAGCGGGTTGACCTTGATCCGTCCGGTACCGTCCTCGACCTCGAAGAAATCGAGCGTCGCGCGCGTGCCCGACTGGAACCGTTTGCGCCCGGTGATCCAGCCGTCATAGCCCGCAAGCGCCCGTTGCAGAGGAATGGTCTTGCGCAGTGTGCAGCAGGCATCGGTATCCCGCAGACGCAGAGCGCCGTAAGGGTCGGAACGATCCAGATCCTCTTGATCCGCGCGTATGATCCGCACATTGCGCAGGCCCAGCCTTTCGCTGACCTCCTGCTGATAGATCAGCGTTTCGGTGAACAGCATCAGCGTATCGACAAACAGCACCGGTGTGGCCTTGTCGATCACCGCCGCCATGTGCAGCAGCACAACCGATTCCGCGCCAAAGCTGGATACCAGGACGATCTCGCCAGCCTCATCCAGTGCGCCATGCATGACGTCATGGGCGCTGTGGTGACGGAACCGGGCATTGAGCGCATCGACCTTTTCGGTCAGCGCGCTGCGATCCTTGCCCAGTTCGGTCTGGATCTCGTCAAGCGGCATTGGCCCGAGCCTCGGGGTAGAGGGCAGCCTTGAACGGTGCCATGCCCAGACGGCGGTAAGCCTGCAGGAAGCTTTCGTCGGCCCCGTCGCGCAGGTCGAGATAGGCGTAAACCAGACGTTCCACTGCCGGAACTATCTCGTCATAGGCAAAACCGGGTCCGACCCGCTCGCCAATCGCGGCGGTTTCGGTTGCGTCGCCGCCCAGCGTGATCTGGTAGTTTTCCACGCCCGCGCGGTCGAGGCCCAGAATTCCGATATGACCGACATGGTGGTGACCACAGGCGTTGATGCAGCCCGAGATCTTGATCTTCAGTTCGCCGATGTCGTTTTCCAGCTTCAGTTCTTCGAACCGGGTTGCAATCTGTTGTGCGACCGGGATCGACCGCGCCGTCGCCAGCGCGCAATAATCCATACCGGGGCAGGCGATAATGTCACTGATCAGGCCGATATTGGCGGTGGCCAGTTCGTATTCCTTCAGCTTCGCATGGATCGTGGGCAGGTCCGACTTGTGAACATGCGGCAGGATCACGTTCTGCTCGTGGCTGATGCGCAACTCGTCATAGGCGAACTCTTCGGCCAGATCGGCCATCACGCGCATCTGCTCGGCAGTTGCGTCACCCGGCGTCTGGCCATGCTTCTTGATCGAGATCGTGACAATCGCGTGGTCCGCGTTTTTGTGCGGCGCGATGTTGGTATCGACCCACGAGCGGAAAACCGGGTCGTTGGTATAGGCGCTTTCAAACGACGCGACCGAAGCTTGGCGGAAGGCAGGCGGCGCAAAGTGGCCCTTGATCTCTTCCAGCAGGTTCATATCCGCGCCTTTGAACTGCGGGCGCACCTTCAGAAATCGTTCGTTGACCTTGGCGCGGATAGCGTCGATGCCATGCTCGTGCACGGTGATCTTGATGCGCGCCTTGTACTTGTTGTCGCGGCGGCCGATCTGGTTCCACACGGAAACGGTGGCTTCAAGATAGGCCAGCAGATCATCAAAGGCGACGAACTCGGACAATTCCTTGCCGATCATGGGTGTCCGACCCAGACCACCGCCGACGATGACACGGGCGCCCAGTACCCCGTCACGTTCGACCAGTTGCAGGCCGATGTCATGCGCCTTGATCACGGCGCGGTCGTTTTCGGACCCGGTGATGGCAATCTTGAACTTGCGCGGCATGAACTGGAATTCCGGGTGGTCGGTCGACCACTGACGCAGAAGCTCCGCATACGGGCGTGGATCAGCGACCTCATCTGCGGCGGCACCCGCAAAGTGGTCGGCGGTCACGTTTCGGATGGTGTTGCCGCTGGTCTGAATGGCGTGCATGCCAACTTCGGCCAGCGCATCCAGCATGTCCGGCACGTCCTTCAGCTTGGGCCAGTTATACTGGATGTTCTGCCGCGTGGTGAAATGGCCATAGCCCTTGTCCCACTTCTCGGCCAGCAGGGCCAGTTGCCGCATTTGCGCGCTGTTGAGCGTGCCATAGGGTACCGCGACACGCAGCATATAGGCGTGCAACTGCAGATAGAGGCCATTCATCAGGCGCAGCGGCTTGAACTCATCCTCGGTCAACGACCCGTCAATGCGGCGCTCGACCTGGGCGCGGAACTGGGCGTTGCGTTCGGCGAGGAAGGCGTGATCAAACTCGGAGTAGCGATACATGGTTTGCTGTCCTTGTTGCAGCCCCGAACCCGGGGCCTAGATGGGGAGAAGGGACCTGTTTCAGGTCCGGGGCTGCGGGGAAGATTCCTGTTTGCCGTGGGCATAGTTGGACGGACCAGTCCGGCGGAAATCTTCCCGGAAATGCGTTGGCTCGGGGCCGTTCGCACCCGGCAGAGCATCGGCCAGATAAACCCCGACCACCTTGCCGGTTTGCTGTTCGGCATCGAGCAGGCGCAATTGCGCGTGGGCTTCGTCGGTGATCAGCTCTGCTTCGGACAACTCGCGCGACCAGCGGTCGTCCTCGGTCAGATAAACGACGTCGCCTTCCAGCAGATCATTGGCGGTGACGATTTTGGGCGTGAATGCGCGGGCCATCAGGTAAACTCCTTGTTAAAAATCCGTCACGTCCCGACCCGCGACAAGCGGTCGGGGGGCTGTCAAAATCAGGGTGTCCAAGTTGGCGTACGTCGTGGGCATTGGTAGTCCGTGCGATGTGTTTGACTTGCTCTGCAATATAGGAAATATTCCCGATAATTCGCCATACGGGCGAATAAATAAGGACGCATGTTCCGGTTTTATAAGAAAACGGAACATTGGTTTCGAATATGGGGAAAAACAGGAATGACGATGCGCCTGGACGACACGGATCGAAAAATTTTGGCCGAGCTGCAACGCGATGCCAGCCAGTCTCTGGACGAAATCGCCAGCCGCGTGGGCAGTTCCAAGACCCCGGTCTGGAATCGAATCCGCAAGCTCAAAAGCGCGGGCGTGATCGGGCAGCAGACGGTTTTGCTGGATGCCGAGGCGCTGGGGTTCGAAGCCACGTTCTTTGTACTCATCCGCACCTCCGAGCATGAGGCCGAATGGCAGAAACGGTTTCTGCAAGCCTTGCGAGATCGCCCCGAAGTGCAGGAGGCCCACCGCCTGGCGGGCGACATCGACTATATCCTCAAGGTCAGGGTGAAAAACGCCCGCGCTTATGACGCTTTCTATCAGGCGTTGATTTCGGAAGTGCGCGTGCACAACGTCACCGCGTTGTTGTCGATGGAAGAGATCAAGTCCACCACGATGCTGCCGCTTGACGCGCTGTCAGATGGCTGAGGTCGCCAACTAACACCGGACCATCAGCGACTCGAGTCCGTGGAAATGATAGCTGTTGGAATACCTTGGCTTTCCAACAAGGTGCAGGCCGGGGCAGCGTTCGAACAGGATCGGCAGCGCGATCCGCATTTCCAGCCGCGCCAGTGGTGCGCCGACGCAGAAATGCAGGCCTGCGCCAAAGCTGGTGTTGGTCTGGATCTGCCGCGACGGATCGAACAGTTCGGGCTGCTGCCACATCGCCGGGTCGTGGTTCGCGGCGCCCAGCAGCAGCGCCACCTGATCGCCACGTTGGAACCGATGGCCGCAGACTTCGACCGGTTCATAGGCATAGCGCGTGAACATATGCAGCGGCGGATCGAACCGCAGTATTTCCTCGACCGTTCGGTCGATCGCGCCTGGCGCAAGAACCGTCGGATCGGTTCCGGTTTCCAGCAAAGCTTTCACACCGTTGCCAAGTGCGTGAACCGTTGCCTCATGGCCGGCATTCAGCAACAGTATGCAGGTCGCGATCAATTCGTCGGTCGACAGCCGCTCGCCCTCTTCCTCGGCGGAGATGAGCCGCGTGATCAGATCGTCGCGTGGGTCCGAGCGGCGTTGCCCGACATAGTCCCGCAGAAAATCGGTGAACTCCTGCGCCGCTCGCGCCGCCGTCTCTTCCGTTTCCCGTGTCCGGCTGGCCTGGTACATCGCCACCATCGCGTGCGACCAATGCAGCAGCTGTGGCGCCATAGCTTCGGGTACCCCCAGCAGGCGGCAGATGGTGATAACCGGCACCTGGGTGCAATAGGCCTGCAACAAATCGAAAGGCCCATCTGGAAACCTGTCCGCCAGATCATGACACAGCGCTTCGATGTCGGGGGCCAGCGCCGCGATCGCGCGCGAGGTAAAGGCCCGCAGAACCAGCGCCCGCAGGCGGGTATGCCGGGGCGGCTCGGCCTCCAGCAGGCTGTGCGCCTCGACGGCCAGCCAGGGCGCAAGATGTGACGGACCCTCGGTGGCGAGTTCGACAGGAATCTCGCGCCCGAACCGCCGGTCGCGCAACAGGCCGTGAACAAGGTCATAACTCAGCGCAGCGGGCTTGCCATAGTCGGCCCAGTATACAAGCGGCCCCTCGGCCCGTGCGGCCTGATAGACCGGATAGGGGTTCTGGACAAAACCGGGTTCGGTCGGGTTCTGGTGCAGCGTCTTCATCGGCTGCACACTTGCCATGAGGCGCTGTGAATGCAAGACCCTAGAACATGCAAAGAGTCCTGATCATTCTTGGTTTCCTGTGCGCCGTCGGGCTGCTGTCCGTCGGGGTCTGGACATATGGGTATCGTCAGGCATTGTCTCAGCTCAGTGAAAAGGCCGAAGCTGATCTTGAACTTGCCGCTGACCGGCTGACCGCGCAAATGCAGGTCTATCAGGAACTGGCGGTATTGATGGCCGATCACCCCGTCTTGCGAAGGCTCGAAACGCCAGCGCAACAACAGGCGGCGCAGGCCATGCTGCTGGATGTGGCCGACAAGACCGCCGCGGAAAACATGATGTATATTGATCGGAATGGGCGGGTGCTGGCCGCGGCGCAGCCGGTCGAGCAAGACAGCATGGCCGAGCACCCCGCCTTCAAGCGCGCCATGCAGGGTGCGCTGGGCAGTGCGCATGGGTTTCTGCCGGCCAGCGGCGACAGGTTCTATACCTATGTCGCACCTGCCTTCGGCCCTTCGGGGCAGGTCGAGGGCGCGCTGATGGTCGATGCCGATGTGCAGGATGTCGAGCAGACCTGGCGTGGCAGCACCGAGACGGTGTTCTTCATCGACGCGGACGGGATCGTCTTTATTTCAAACCGGTCCGACCTGCTGTTCTGGCGTCGCGACGACGGGCAACCGGGGCTGACACCACCGGGAGGAGAGCCTGTCGATTTCGCCTCCACGCGGGTTGGCGGGCATGAGATATGGAAGCTGAACTGGGCCCGCTATCTGCCCGGTCGCGCCTTGCATCTGACGCTTGATCTGCCTGTGATCGACATGACCGCCGAAGTGCTGGTGGATGTGGGGCCGGCCCGACGACTGGCGACGTTGCAGGCGGCGGCGGTGGCGGCCATCTGCCTGGCGTTCGGCGCGATGCTTTATCTTGCCACCGAACGCCGCCGGACGCTGGCAGAGGCAAATCTGGTTCTGGAAAGCCGGGTGGCGCAACGTACCCGTGCGCTGACGGCGGCCAACACCGCCCTGCGCCGCGAGGTTGTCGAGCGGCAAGAGGCCGAGGCCGCGCTGAAGCGCGCCCAGGCGGATCTGGTGCAGGCGGGCAAGCTCAGCGCTCTGGGGCAGATGTCGGCGGGGATCAGCCACGAGCTCAACCAGCCGCTGATGGCAATTCAGCAGTTTGCCGACAATGGCGCGGCGTTTCTGGAACGTGGCAAGGATGAGCGGGCCAGTGAAAATCTGGGCCGCATCTCGCAGATGGCGGCGCGCATGGCGCGGATCATCAAGAATCTGCGCGCCTTTGCCCGCAACGAAAGCGAGCCGATGGGCAAGGTCGATCTGGTGCAGGTGCTGAACACCGCCGTTGAACTGACCGAGGCTCGCCTGCGGGCTGACGCCGTGACGCTGGACTGGCAGCCGCCCGACGCACCGGTTCTGGCCTGGGGCGGCGAGGTGCGGTTGGTGCAGGTTTTCGTCAATCTCATCAACAACGCCGCCGACGCCATGTCCGAGCATCCAGACAAGCACATCTCGATCACCTTTGCGACCGGCGACCGGCTTTCGGTTTCGGTGCGCGATACCGGTCCGGGCATCAAGGACCCGGAACGGATATTCGAGCCATTCTACACCACCAAGGCGGTCGGTACCTCAGAAGGCATGGGGCTGGGCCTGTCGATTTCGTATGGTTTGGTGCAGAGTTTCGGCGGTGAGATCAAAGGCGCGAATACGCCGGATGGCGCCGAATTCACGGTCGAACTGGACCATTATCGCGAGGAACAGGCCGCATGATCCGCAAGGTTCTTTTGGTGGATGACGATGCGGCGGTGCGCGAGGCGCTGGGTCAGACGCTGGAGCTGGCGGATTACGAAGCTATAACAGCCAGTTCCTTTGTTGCCGCCAAGGATCATATCCGCCCGGATTTTCCCGGTGTGATCCTGTCCGATATCCGCATGCCCGGGCGCGACGGGTTTCACCTGTTGGGATATGCGCAAGGCATCGACCCGGACTTGCCGGTGATCCTGCTGACCGGCGAGGGCGACATTCCGATGGCGGTTCAGGCGATGGGGCAGGGGGCATTCGACTTTCTCGAAAAACCCTGCGCTTCTGCCGATCTTCTGGACGTTCTGGAACGGGCTTTCGATATCAGGTCGGCCGTACTGGAAGACCGGGCGCTGAAACGGCAACTGGAAAGCGGCGACCCGGCGGCGCGGATGCTCTTTGGCGTGTCGGCCCAGGCCGAAGCGCTGCGGGAAAAGGTTCGCAGCGTTGCGCCAACAAGGGCCGAGGTGCTGGTAACCGGCCCGCCGGGCAGCGGCATTTCAAAGGTGGCCGAAGTCATTCACCTGATGTCGCCCTCGGCTCAGGGACCTTTCGTGAAGCGGCCCGCCTCCGGTCTGGATGCCGAGGAGTTTTCCCGGCTTTGCAATGATGCGGCTGGCGGGTCGATTTATCTTGACGAGGTTTCCGCCATGCCCGAAGCGACCCAATACGCCGTTCTGGAACGGCTGGAGCAGGGGGCGGGACTGCGCGTTCTGGCCGGAACCACCAGCGATCTGGCCAATCTTGCCGCCGGCGGCAAGTTCAATCCGGACCTGTTCTATCGCCTTGATGTGATGCGCGTTCGCATTCCGTCGCTGTCCGAACGTCCCGAAGATATCCCGGTGATTTTTCGCCACTATGTCGGGCAGGCCGCCGAACAGGCCGGCATCCCGGAACCTGAAATCAGCCAGGATCATCTGGCCGGGTTGATGGCGCAGGACTGGCCAGGCAATGCGCGCTCGCTCATGTCGGCGGCCATGCGGTTTGTTCTGGGAATGCCCGAAGATGTCGCGCAGGCATCTGACCTTGGGCTGACGGAACAGATGGCAAGGGTGGAACGCAGCCTTTTGACGGCGGCACTTGGACGGCACAACGGCAGGGCGGCCGAAGCGGCGAAGGCGCTGAAACTTCCAAGAAAGACATTTTACGACAAGCTCGCCAAATATGGCATTCGTCCCGACGCTTACCGCCGCTGACGGCGTCGGAAAATGGTCCGACACACCTGCCGGGGAAGACTGTCCAAGTCGACCCTTGGCGTATTCCCGACTTGACTGAACCGCAGACCTGCCCGTTACTGAAGGTCAAGGGAGGCCAGAATGGGAAAAAAGTCAAAGTCCGAATTGGCGGCCGAAGCCAAGGAAGTGTCCGGCATCATCGCGGCAGCCCGAAAGATCAGGCACAACTTTGCCCTGTTTCATGGGCCGGACGACCTGATCTTCAAAGCGCATAAGTCCAAGAACAAGTCCGCGCTCAGAAAGATGGCCAAGGACGATGGCGCCGGTGCAAAAGGCGCCGTGGGCGCGCTCGAAGTTGACGGGAAGATTGCCGACCTGATTGTCGAAGACCCCGACTCGACGCCAGCGAACTTTGCCAAGACCTTTCGCAAATATCTCAGCGCTCGTGGCATCAAGATGAAAGTGCGCTTGCTGTCCGAGACGGGCGATGTCATCGACGACGGCGACGAAGAGGACACAGGCAAACCGGATGCGCCCGCAGAACTTGGCGACGACATCGAGAAGGTGCTGGAAAAGATCGCCAGCCATTTCGATGCAATGAAGGTGCCCCTGGTGCGCAGCCTGAATTCCGCGCCTCCCGATCATCGCGAAAAGATGGCCAAGGTGGCTGCCCTCTATAAAAAGGCAATGACCGCAAAAAGCCCGGATAACGCGGTCAAGGCGCTGACTGCGTTGCGGAAACTGGTCATGTCCACACCGTCGGCGGTGCGGCTGTCCGACTGCCTGAAATCCGCTGGCGAGGATCCGAAGGAACTCGGAAAACTGGACGGGATGGTCAAATCCTGCGCGGCACGCGTCAAGGCTGAACCGGAATTCATGGATCAGGCCTTTCCCGAAATGCGTGACATGCGAAAGGCATTGAAAGGTGCGCTGTCCAGGAAACCACCACCCGACAACGCGACCGAACTTCAGGCGATCAAAGACGAGATGGATGCGCTGTTTTTCGATCACGTGGACAAGCCGCCCAAGGCGCATGGCCCAGAATGCCATGGGCCGGGATTGTCGATCCAAAACCAGGAAGACCGGATATTAAAGAAAAAGAACCCGCGCACCGGAAAAAAGTTCAAGGGCAAACCGGTTCACAAGGCCTCGAACTTCACCGACAAGGGCGCCTATGTCGACAGCCAGATGGCCTTGCGGACACAGGCGTTGGCGCATATCGAAACCAACAAGATTTCGCCACCGCCGAAAGGGGCTCAACCCGTCAGGTTGGTACCGCCGATGGAAGCAAAGCTGGTTGATGTCCTTGGCGCGCAATGGAAAAACTACGTTCAAGGGGTCAAGCGCAAGAAGAAGAAAGGTCAGCCCGACACCTGCATAGACGCAACCTGGGGTCCCAACAGCACGTGCAAGGCGATCTATGACCTTTTGGACGACGGAACCTTGCGATTGGTGACGCTTTATCCCAATCCGGTCGCATGACGGGGCGGACAGGAAGACCGGCAATGAAACCTGAAGACGGAGACTCAAGACATGGCTGACCGCGATCCCATGCAGGTACTGAATGACATGGCCGGTGGGTATCTGAATCCCCAGGCCTACGACCTGGAGGACCTGAAGGCGTTTCTTGAAGAGGCGCACAATGCCGAAGCTGCACAAAAGTTCAAATCCGCCCTGGCCGAGACCGTGAACGGAAATGGCATGAGCCGAGCGGCATGGGAACAAACGACGGACGACGAGTTCGATGATGACGAGGAATGGCAAGCCTATCTGGCGTCTGTTCAGGCGTTCCTGTTCAACGGTGGACCCTATCCCTTTCCCGATGACGACGAAGAATGAATTCAAGACAGGCAAGCGCATGGAATTCAGATCGTGACCATCGATCCCGAGATCTGTCAGTGGTGATCGAACGCAATCTCCGGTCACGCTCAGGATAATGTTTGGCGGCACAGTTGGGCCGCACTTCCGCAACAAGCGAATCAAGTTGTGCGAAATCCCGCACTAGGGCCGCCGAGAGAGTGCGGATTTCCGCACACGATTCGCCTCGCCCACAACGACATCCCGCGGACGGGCTATTTACCCTGTTGTAAAAAATAGAAAAAAATAAGAAGGGGGCAAGGTTTCACAAATCGTTGAGCCAAGCTTCATGATTCGCTTCACTCCCTCACAGCGGCGTCTGTCCGGCGTCCGACAGAGATTTTACTGAACTTCGGGAGGAGTAGAGAAATGAAATTCCTGACTACCGCAGCCACCGCCCTGGCGCTGTCCGTCACCGCCACCGCAGGTTTTGCCGCCTGTGATGACGGTGAAATCGTGGTCAAATTTGCCCACGTCACCAACACCGACAAGCACCCCAAGGGGATTGCAGCCTCGCTGCTGGCCGATCGGGTGAACGAAGAGATGAATGGCGTCATGTGCATGGAGGTGTTCCCCAACTCGACGCTCTACAATGACGATCAGGTCCTCGAAGCGATGCTGCAGGGCAACGTCCAACTGGCGGCCCCCTCGCTGTCCAAGTTCGAAGCCTTCACCAAGCAATTCCAGATTTTCGATCTGCCTTTCATGTTCAAGAACATCGAGGCCGTCGACGCATTCCAGAAATCCGACACCGGTCAGGCGATGAAAGAGTCGATGACACGCCGCGGATTGCTGGGACTGGAATTCTGGCATAACGGCATGAAACAGATGTCGGCCAAGAAACCTCTGATGACGCCGCAAGACGCCCAGGGTCTCAAGTTCCGCGTACAGCCCTCGGACGTGATCGTTGCCCAGATGGAAGCGCTGGGTGCCTCGCCGCAGCCGATGGCCTTTTCCGAAGTCTATGGCGCGCTGCAGACCGGCGTTGTCGACGGGCAGGAAAACACCTGGTCAAACATCTATGGCCAGAAGTTCTTTGAGGTTCAGGACGGTATCACCGAAACCAACCATGGCATCATCGACTATCTGGTCGTGACGTCGGTGGACTGGATCGACAGCCTTGATCCGGCGGTGCGCGAGCAGTTCACGACGATCCTGAGTGAAGTGTCTGATGAGCGCAACTCCGCCGTGGGCGAAGTTGATGCAAGCGCCCGCCAGTCGGTTCTGGATGCCGGTGGCGTGATCCGTGAACTGACGCCCGAACAGCGTCAGGACTGGGTCGACACGATGAAACCTGTCTGGGACAAGTTCGAGGCCGGGATCGGCGCCGACAACATTGCCAAGGCGCAGGAATTCAACGCCTCAAGCTGATGCGACGATCTGGGCGGCCCGCGATGCGGGCTGCCCTTCCTGACGCTTCGAACGAAACGCATCTTGCTCCCGGAGAGAGATCATGTCCCGTCCGTCGCATGACACGGCTGGCCAGTCGGTTTCCACACTTGGCCGCGTGATCAACAACATCGAGGAGACCGGCATCGCGGTCATTCTCGGGCTGATGACAATACTGACCTTCATCAACGTGGTGCTGCGCTACGTGTTCAACAGTTCCCTGATCTGGGGACTTGAAGTCGTCCTGATCCTGTTCGCCTGGCTGGTGATCTTCGGTATCAGTTACTGCGTGAAAATCACCGCGCATCTTGGCGTCGATGTGGTCATCAACCTTCTGAAACCTGGTGGGCGGCGCATTCTGGCGCTGGTTTCAGGCGCTTGCTGCATTGCTTATGCGATGCTTTTGCTCAAAGGGTCGTGGGATTACTGGGCGCCGTTTGCGGCATTGCAGCCAACCGAAGGCCGCTGGTTCCCGCTTGGCTTTACCGAAGGCGTTCGGGACCGGGCATTCTATGTAACCGATCAGGTTCCGATGCTGGGAATCTTCCGCTGGCTGGAACCATTGATCAACTATGGCGATACCTACGAAAAGCTGCCGCGGGTCATCCCCTATTTCATTCTGCCTTTCGGGTCGGCGCTGCTGCTGTTGCGGTTCGTGCAGGCGTTCATTGGCGTTGCCACGGGAGCCCGTGAAAGTCTGATCGTCAGTCACGAAGCTGAAGACGCCGTGGCCGAAGCCGCAGCACAGAACAAGGAATAAACCGATGGATGTTGTCATTCTGTTTGCAATGGTCATTGGTTTTTTGCTGATTGGCGTGCCGATCGCGATTTCGCTGGGCCTCAGCTCGATCATCTTTCTTCTGGCCTTCTCCGATACGTCGCTGGCCTCGATTGCGCAAAGCCTCTATCAGGCGATGGCGGGGCACTACACGCTGTTGGCAATCCCTTTCTTCATCCTTGCGTCCAGCTTCATGTCTACCGGCGGCGTGGCCAAACGCATCATCCGCTTCTCAATCGCCTGTGTCGGGCATCTGCGCGGCGGATTGGCGATTGCGGGCGTGTTTGCCTGTATGCTGTTTGCGGCGCTGTCCGGGTCCTCGCCGGCTACCGTTGTTGCCATCGGCACTATCGTGATCGCGGCCATGAGGCAGGCCGGGTATACCCGCGAATTTGCTGCGGGCGTGATCTGTAACGCCGGTACGCTGGGCATCCTGATCCCGCCCTCGATTGTCATGGTGGTCTATGCTTCGGCCACCGATGTCAGCGTGGGGCGGATGTTCCTTGCCGGGGTCATCCCAGGCGTTCTCGCCGGTCTGATGCTGATGGTCACCATCTATATCATGGCAGTCCTGCGCGGCATGCCCAAGGGCGAATGGCAGGGATGGGGAGAGGTCTGGGCATCCTTCCGCGACGCGTTCTGGGGATTGATGCTGATCGTCATCATCATGGTGGGTATCTACGGCATCCCCGGCGTCACCGGCGCGATCTTCACGCCTACCGAAGCTGCAGCCGTCGCGTCTGTCTATGCCTTCATCATTGCGATGTTCGTCTATCGTGACATCGGCCCGCTGCGCCCGCGCGAGGCACGCAGTCTTTCCGCTGCGGCGGTGACCGAGGGACTGCCCGAGCCAAAGCCGCTGTCGCTTTTGGACAAGCCTCAAGCCCTGGTCACGGCGTTCTTCCACAGCGACACCAAGCACACGCTGTTCGATGCGGCCAAGCTGACCGTCACGCTGATGTTCATCATCGCGAACGCGCTGATCCTCAAGCATGTGCTGACGGATGAACAGATACCTCAGGCCATCGCGGGGTCGATGCTGAACGCTGGTTTCGGCCCGGTGATGTTCCTGGTGATCGTCAACGTGATCCTGCTGATCGGCGGTCAGTTCATGGAGCCCTCTGGCCTGATCGTCATCGTGGCGCCGCTGGTCTTTCCGATTGCCATCGAACTGGGCATCGACCCGATCCATCTGGGCATCATCATGGTGGTCAACATGGAAATCGGCATGATCACGCCGCCAGTGGGCCTGAACCTCTTCGTCACTTCCGGCGTGGCGGGGATGCCGATGATGAGCGTGGTGCGCGCGGCGCTTCCCTTCCTCGCCGTGCTCTTCGTGTTCCTGATCATGGTGACCTATATCCCCTGGCTTTCGACACTCTTGCCGACTGCGCTAATGGGGCCGGAAATCATCGTGAAATAACACAAAACCGGACTGCTGAACAAAGCCGGGCCTGATCCAGGCCCGGTTTTCACGGTCTCGCTGATCACGGCAATGTCATCGGAGGAAGACACCGGATGTTTGCCGTTGGCGAAATCCGTGTCAGGATGGCGCCATGCGCCCCAGTCTTACGACGCCCTCATGAAACGCCGCCTTGCCGCCATAATGGCCGCGGATGTCGTCGGGTTTTCGACCCTCATGAGTGCAGACGAAGACACAACCCTTTCCGCCCTTCGTGCGCACCGGGCCGAGGTGTTCGACCCCGAGGTCGAACGCTACGGTGGGCGGATCGTCAAGCTCATGGGAGACGGGGCGCTTGTCGAATTCGGCTCGGTGGTCGACGCCATCGAGTGCAGCCGTTCAATCCAAACCACTCTTCACGCCGGGGACGGGCCGATCAATCTTCGCATCGGCGTGAACATGGGCGACGTGATTGCCGACGGCGATGACATATATGGCGACGGGGTCAACATTGCTGCGCGGCTCGAAACCCTGGCCGATCCCGGCGGCGTGTGCATCACGGCGTCAGTTGCGGCCATGCTCGGCCAGGATGTTCGCGGACAATTCACCGACATGGGGCCGCAGCAGATCAAGGGAAAAACGCGCCCGGTCGAGATCTGCAAATGGCACCCCTCAGGCACGGTTCAGGACGGGGAACCGCAGCGTCGGATCGACCGGCCAGCCATTGCCGTTCTGCCCTTCGCCAATATCGGTGGCGATCCCGAGCAGGAATACTTCGCCGACGGCCTGACCGAAGATATCATCATTGCGCTGACCCATTGGCGCACTTTCCCAGTCATCGCGCGCCATTCCTGTTTTCAGTACAAGGGGCGCGACGTGAACCTTCGCGATATCGGTCGCGAACTGGGCGCGACCTATGTGCTGGAAGGCAGTATTCGCAAGGCCGGACCCCGCGTGCGTGTGAGCGTGCTGTTGGTCGATTGTGCCACGGAACGTCACATCTGGGCCGAAAAATATGACCGCGACCTGTCCGACATCTTCGTGGTGCAGGATGAAATCGTGCAGAACATCGCCGCCCATATCGCGCCTGAACTCGTGGTGGCGGAGGCCAATCGTTCTTCCGGCCGCCGTGCCGAAGACCTCGAGGCGTGGGAAATGTGCATGCGTGCGTTGCCCTTGGTTCGACGCCGCACCGCCGAAGGGGTCGCCGAAGGGAGGAAGCTGTACCAGGAAGCCATCGAACTGCGCCCTGACTTTGCCGAGGCCCACGCAGGGCTGGCAATGTCCTATAACATCGAGATGCTGACTGGGATGACCAGCGACCGCGCGGAAACCGCCATGCGCGCCATGAACGCCGCCAATCGGGCCATCGAATGCGACGAGGCATCCTCCTTTGCGCACCACGAACTCAGCACCGCATTCCAGTGGCTGGGAAGGTTCGATGATGCCCTGGCCGAAGCCCGGATCGCCGTCGATCTCAATCCCAACGATGCTTATGCCCTGCACGCGCTGGGCAACAAATCCGATCTGGCGGGCGAACCGGATGGGATAGGGCTGATGCAAAAGGCGCAAAGGCTCAATCCTGCGGATGCCAGTCTGCATTCGCATCTGACATTCCTGGCCCGGGCACATGCCAACAGCAGCAATTTTCACGCTGCAGTGGACTGTGCCCGTCGCGCCCTGCGCCGGCAACCGGATTACGCGCCAGCCTTGTTCATCCTGGCGATTTCACTCTCCTTGCTTGAAAGGCTCGAAGAGGCGCGAGAGGCGCTGGACCGGTGCGAGGCGGTTCAGCCCGGTTTTGTCAAATCCCGGCAGAACTGGCAGCCATACAGCGATCCGGCCAGCAATGCGCGGCTGCGCGAGGGCATTCAAAAACTGGTAGGCGATGTGATCGACGGTCAGGTTTGACAGGCCTGCAAGCCATATATCCCTGAGCGCAGCGGAAAGTCTCAGATTGCTTCCAGTGCTGCGATGATTGGCGAGAAATCCGCCGCTTTCAGGCTTGCCCCACCCACCAAAGCGCCATCCACGTTCGGAACACCAAAAATGTCAGCCGCGTTGCCCGGTTTGACCGAGCCGCCATACAACAGCCGCACCGACCGCCCCACACCCGCGCCGAACCTGCGTTCCAGCCGCGTGCGGATGAAATCGTGCACCTCCCCGATCTGTTCCAGCGTCGGCACCTTGCCGGTGCCGATGGCCCAGATCGGTTCATAGGCCACCACAAGGTTTTCACCGGTCGCCTGATCCGGGATCGACCCCGACATCTGCCCCGCGATGATATCCAGCGTGTTGGCAGCCTCGCGCTGCGCCAGGCTTTCACCCAGACAGATCACCGCCGTCAGTCCGGCCTCCATCGCGGCGCGGGCCTTGGCCCGGACGGCTTCGTTGTCTTCCTCATGATCCTCGCGCCGCTCGGAATGGCCGACGATCACCGCTGTCGCGCCGGCGTCCCTGAGCATATCGGCGCTGATATCGCCGGTATGTGCGCCCGAGGCGGCGGCGTGGCAATCCTGCCCGCCTACGGCAATGGCCGATCCGGCAAGTGTCTGGGCAGAGCGCGCAAGCAATGTCGCCGGAGGACAGATCAGGATGTCGACACCGGGGGCAGGGTGGGCCCGCGCCAGCGCCTCCAATTCGGCCAGCGACGCACCGGTGCCGTTCATTTTCCAGTTGCCCGCCGCCAGTTTACGCCGCATTCATCCGTCCCCGTCTTCTTGTCAAAACTTGGCCTTGGGGATAGCACCGGCGCGCACGGGTGACAATCACAGGGCAAGTACATTCCGGGATTAGGTACGTGGGTTGAGACCCACCAGTTTAAAACGGACTTGTTCTGATGGCTTTACTTCGCCCTCATCAAGACTGCAGTAGTGCATTCTGAAAGAACCTTGTGATCTCGGAACATTGTCTTCGTAATATATTTTCGGATCACATTTTATAGTGATTTCCAGTTGTTTGTTGGGGGGGATGATCAATGGCAGGTCCCTTTTTTTATCCGGACCGTAACTTATCTTTTTATTGCGCTTGAACGCAGTCGCGGGTTCGTCTGGGGCCTGTACTAAAACCACCTTTTCTACATAAACTCCGTTTGCTCCGATATTCGTTAATCTAAGCAAAATATCGTAAGTCTCTTCGTTCTCGCCCGGCCCTGAGTCGAGGATCTGTATCAACAGTGGGCGGTTTGACTTTAGCTTGGGAACAAGGTCTTGGCCGACTTTATAGACAAACTCACCGACTTTTGCCGCCGCAGCGGCCCCGGCAAGGGCGGTTGCGGGATCAATCGACTGTGGGTCTTGCAAATCCGGGTTTCGGTTAATATCGGCCTGATCAAAATGCAGGGCGACAGAGAACCTTGAAATATCCATGGTGCCACCTCTAGAAAAACACGAGTGTAGCATGGAAACTGTCAATTGAGTATTATTGAAGCCTAAATCGCGATCCTAGACCCAGAGGCAACTCAGGTTACTGCGCGAGAGGTTTATCCTCTTCATGGTCTGTGTCTTTGAACTTGATCGATTCCCCACAACCGCAGGCGTCGACGACGTTCGGGTTCTTGAATTTGAACCCGGATTCCAACAACGAGACTTCATAATCGATCTCAGTCCCGAACAGGAACATCTGCGCCATCGGCGCGATCAGCACCCGCGCGCCGTCCTGTTCGACCACCTCGTCATGCGCCTCGGCTTCGTCGACATAGTCCATGGTATATTCCATGCCCGCGCAGCCGCCCTTTTTGACGCCGATGCGCAAACCTGCATGGCCGCCCTTTTCCATCAGGCGGTTGATCTGGGCTGCGGCCCGTGGGGTCATGGTCACGGCCTGCTTGCCGGGAATGCCGAACATTGCGGTCTCCGATTGTCGCGCGTCTTCCTCAATTTAGTGGCGCGGGCAACAAGGCTCAAGAGACTGCCGCAGAAATGATTCATTCCGTGTTCAGGATAAGCGATCAGAGAATTCCACCGCAGATCAGCGGAAGATGTATCCAGGCAGGAATACGATACCGAACGACATGGCCAACAGCACGATGACCGGCCAATAGGCCAGCATTGTGAACACCTCAAAGGTGAAACCGACATATTGCGCGCCACGGTTGAAATACGATGTGCTGGCGGGCTTCAATGCCGGATAGCGCGTCATCACGGCCTGAAACGAATAGGAAACCATGCGAACGATCAGCATGTACAGGCCGAAGGTGACGACGAAAATGACGCCATAAATCGTGAGTGGAACCAACGGCGGACCTACCTTTCACACCTTGCAGCACACCCGGATTCACGTTTTCCTTTTACGTGCTGGCCGAGGAGGCGAGGCGAAAGCCCCTGCGCGGCCAACCGGATGCCGAACGGATACGACTGAAGATCGACAGCCCCCTTTTGCGATCATTGAGAGAAAGCTAACCGCTTGGTCACCTATTTCGCCAGAAAAAAGGGACACAATTTTGCCTTGAAATTGCCCAAATATCCATCAACGGGGACAATGTTGTTGATATGGCGCTAGGGTTTCCATTCGGGAAACAAAAGGGTTGGCAGTTGCCCACGCCGTGAACCTGACCGCGAATTCTCACTTGGAGTTTCCTGACCGATTCGCGGCATTGGAAATGGCAGAAAAAAACGGACCGCCCCGGGCAGAGCGGTCCTCAGAACAGGGTCGCAATCCTTGGGGGGATGAACCAAAACGGAAAGACCCCACCGGCACGGCCAAAGCGTGACCGCCGACAGATTGGCAGTTGATTGTAACGGGTCTAAAACAAAGACGTAACAATATTGCTACGCCTCGGTAAGTTCCTGGATCTTCCGGTCAGTTACATAAAGCCAAGCTCAAGCCGGGCTTCGTCCGACATCATCTCCATGCCCCAGGGCGGCTCCCATGTAAGCTCCACGTCCACGCTTTTCACCCCCGGCACCGGCTCGATCGCGTCTACCAGCCATCCCGGCATGTCTCCGGCCACCGGACAGCCCGGCGCGGTCAGCGTCATGATGACCTTGACGTCATTCTCGGCATTGATGTCGACGGTATAGATCAGGCCAAGCTCATAGATGTTGACCGGGATTTCCGGGTCATAGACCGTCCGGCAAGCTTCCACGACCGGTTCGTAAAGCGGATGGTCAACGGAAGAGGGCGCAATCAGCGGCGCGCCTTCAAGCGGTTCGGTGGCGTGGGTCATCTGATCCTCGGGTCGGTTACCTGAGCAATTATATAGGGAAATCGGCAACCAGCGTCCAGAGGGGGCGGGGAAGTTCGGCCAATGGTGCGCTCATGTGTCCAACGCGATCCACAAAAAACCGTCGTCAACATGGGTCGCAAAGGTCTGCAAGGGTTTGCGGTTCTTTGAAATATCGCCCAGAAACTCCATGCCTTCGGATGTCCCGTCATCGTTCAGCAACTCGCACCACACGATGACCTCGCCGCTGGCCAGGTCGAACCGGCTGTGATGCCAGCGGCAGACCACCTCGTCGTCCCGCGCTTCGCTTTCGTCCGGGCGCAGCCGGTCGGGATCGTCCAGATTCTGGCGGCGGTTGAACAGCGGCAGGTTGATATGCGGACAGGCGTTGTTGAACGCATAGAAGTTTTCGCCGCGGCGCAGGATCGCAAGGTCAAGCCTGGAAAACTCGACGATCCGAGTCTCACCATCCTTGATCGAGTCGACCTCGAAAACCCGCGTCCAGTTGCGACCGGCAAAACGCATCGTCTCCCGGTCCGAGGTCGCATTCATTCGGGCTGCCGCTTGCGGCTTTAACTCGGAGATTTCGTAAAGGGTGGTGCGTTGCGACGTTCCGGGCAGCCTCACACGCACAAAATCGGTGGTCTCGACGCTCTCCTTGACCTGCTCGTGCAGCGCCTCCGACACCAGAAACCGGGTTCCGGCTTCCTTGTTGGCGCTCTCCACGCGGCTGGCCACATTCACCACGTCGCCAATTGCGGTCAGCCGCGCACTGCCGACCGATCCAACCGATCCGATGACCGCCTCGCCCCAGTGCAATCCGATCCGGGCGTCAAAATCGATGTCATACATGCTTTTGAAAAAGGGCTTCATCCGGTCGATCGCCGTCAGGCATTGCAATGCGGCGTTGACCGCGCGCAGGGGCGCTTCATTCTGATCGTCGATCCCGAAAATCGCCATCATTCCGTCGCCGACGAACTTGTCGACATAGCCGGAGTTGCTCTCGATGATCTCGCCCATCTGGGCGAAATAGCGGTTCAGCAGATGCATGACGTCATAGGGCATCAGGCTTTCGGATATCCCAGTAAACCCTTCGATATCCGAAAAAAACACCGCCACGTTCTTCAATTCCCCGACCTTGCGCTCGCCGCGCGCGTCAAGCTGGCTGGTCAGCATGATGTCGGTCTCATCCAGAACCAGCCGCCGAAACGAAATATCGCCAGAGGGGCGCAGCTGGCACGACAGGCGCACATGCGGGTCCAGCCCAAGCTGATCGGCCAGTTTTTGCGCCGGTTCCAACCGCTCGGGGCAATGCTCCAATCCGTCCAGAACCCAAATCCGGCAGGTTGAACATTTCGCCTTTCCGCCGCAGACATGGGTCAAAGGCAAATCAGCCCGCTTCGCCGCCTCCAGCAGGCTCTCGCCATCCCGGCACTCAAAGGACAGGTCGTCCGGATAGGATCGCAATATCGGCATGCGGTGGGCTTTCCGGGTTCATTCGCCGTGGTCTGTTTCACCAATCTAACACGGCCAAACCAGAAAGCGGAAAGATTTCGCAGGCCACGTGCAGCGCTAAACCAGAAGGAGAACTGGAAAAAAATCTATGCAAATGCTACAATAACCCCATTGTTTTGAGGGTTTGAGCCATGCGCGTGTTTTATCTTTTGATGGTGATGGCATTCCTGTCACCGTCTCTCCTCTCGCACTTCGCCCTCGCCCAGTCGGAGGACGATTACTCGCGCGATGAGGAAGAAGAGGAACAGCATAGTGGCGACAGCGGCGGCGGCGGCGGTGGTGAAACCGGCGGTGGCGGATGGGGTGGCTGCACCTACTGTGGCACTTCGGGCGGCGGTTGGAGCACCTATGGCTATTCCAACAGCAATTCCAACGGCTACGTGATTGTTCCGAAAAGCCGTGGGTCGCTTCAAATCACGCCGGTTCAACCTGCAACCCCATCGAGGCCCGCCACTGCCGTGCCGGATACCGCAGTCGCCGCTCTGCGTCCGCCTTCCGATCAGGGCCGGGCCACCCGAATTTTTGCGGGGCCAGGCATGTTCCCGCCCGAGCATTTTGCCGCTTATGCGATTATCTCGTTCAAATCCAAGCCCCTGCCGCAGGATCGCGACCGGTTTCTCAATGTATGTCGTGGCTATGTTGCGGCCATCCTTGCCTATTCCGAGGTCGAACAGCCACTGGATCGCCAGCTCGTTACTGTATGGCCAGTCAATCAGGACTACGTTGCCGTCGAGGCAATGGCGCAAAGCGATGAAGAAGGGTGCGCCAAAGCCGTGGATGACTATGGGCTGGGCACGTCGCTGAAGGCGCTCAACGATGCCCGCGCCGCGCTGACCGAGTCGGATATCAGCACATTGCAGGGCCACCGAGGGCCGTTCGTTCTGGCGTGGAGCCCCACGCATCAGAAAGGCGCTTCGGACGCCCTGATCCTGCGCATGGACCTGTCCGACGTTGAAACCGCCACGCAGGCACGCGAGAAATTCGAGGCCTGGCGGGACGAGATCGAGGCCAAGCAGGATCTCTGGATTGATGGCTGGAAAGAGGACAGCCTGTCCGACACAATCGGCAACTGGGCGGACAGATGGGGCAACGAGATCCTGTCTTTCCTCGGAAAGGACTGACGCGATGGATTGGCTGTCTTACGGGGCCTGGGGGGCTTTCGGCCTGCTTGCCGGTATCGGGTTGGTCAGCTGGGCCGCGCCCGACACAAACGCGGGCGTTGGTCTGCTGCTGGTGATCTGTCTCGCGGTGAGTCTGGTGATCCGGGGGCTTTGGAAATGGGGTACCGCCAAACCCAAGGCAGAGGAAGAGGCCGAAGGCGAGGGGTGATACTGCATCTCCGGATGCCGTTGACGTCACGCCGCAAAAGCTGTTCAGCCCACGTGCATTCGGGTGTTGGAGCAATCGCAGGCACATCGCGCCAGCGGTCGGGGGCATATTGTTCCCAGGTGATCAACTGGTCCTGTGCCCTTTCCAGCCAGCCGCGCCACATGCCAAAGAATTCCGCGTCGGACAACGGTCCGTTGTCGTCCCGATAGGTTTCGGCCCATCGCCACTGACAGGGGTCACCCATCCACTGCCTCAGTTCAGGCGGAACCTCCACCGACGCATTCAGAAACGCGTTCCGCCAGTCGCTCTGCCAATCGAAAGCGGCGTCCGATACCAGCCAGGGCTGAATGAGATCGGAAAGCGGTTCGGCAAAATCGTTCTGGTAGGGGGCCGGCCCCAACGCATCCCAAAGGCGGATCAGATACAGGTGGAAATAGCCATAGACGGCCGCAACCAGGAACCGTGCGGCGTAAAAGAAAAGGCGTGTCGGAACCGAGACGTTGACAAGCGGAAGCTGCGTGGCCCGATCCACACCGTAAAAGTCGATGGCGTCCACCTGCATCAGGGTGAGGCCGACAAAAATCAGTGCGCCGAGCAACACGAACCAAGTGTTTCTGGCGTTACTTGTCAGTGCATTGATGCGGTCAATTTGATTTTCCATATCATCCTGACGGCACAAGCAACTTGGTCAAATGCCGACAGGATAACAGAATTTGGCAGATCCGGTTAGGGCTCAGCCGTTGATGTCGTCCTTGAAGCGCTTTACTTGCCCATGGGGCAGGGCAAAGAGGCGGCGCAGGATCAGCCACGCGGCCAGCGACAGCACGGCAAAGATCAACAGTAGCACCGGCAACGAAATCGACAGGCCGGGAAGAACCAGCAGCAGACCGGTCACCGCTGCGCCGATGGCAAACCCCAGAAAGATGAACCCCGGCAACAGCACCTCGGCTATGGCCAGGATCAGCGCCCCGGCCAGCCAGATCCACCAGATGGACCAGAGCGGTTCGGTCATGCCTTGCCTCCTTTCAGCATCTTGAACGCATCGCCAAAGGCTTCCATTGCGTTGGCGGGCAGAACGATGGTCTGCTTGCCACTGCCATTGCCCAGCGCATTGAGCGCCTCGACCTGCTTCAGCGCCACCTGGTACTGCGCCGCCTCGATACCGTTCTCGCGGATTGCCTTTGCGACAACCTCGGTGGCATAAGCCTCGGCCTCGGCCTGAATGCGGCGGGCCTTGGCGGTCTGCTCGGCGGCATAAAGCTCGGCATCGGCGTTCAACTCGACGGCACGCTTCTGGCCCTCGGCCTTGGTCACTTCGGCGCGGCGGGCGCGTTCGGCGTTCAGCTGCTGCAACATTGCGTCGCGCGTCGCCTGATCCAGGTTCACGTCCAGAATTTCGGCCCGCGTCACTTCGATTCCCCAGTCATCGACCGCCGTCTTGACGCTTTCCTGGATGCGCGAGATCAGTTGGGCGCGGTTGGATTGCACCTCGTCCAGATCCATCTTGCCGATCTCGGCACGCACGATCCCCGCCACGGTCGTTGCAATGGCGGCATCGACATCACGGATGCGATAGACAGTCTTTTCCGGCTCCAGAATGCGGTAAAAAACCGAGGTGTCGATCTGCACCAGCACGTTGTCCTTTGTGATCGCATCCTGCGTCGCATTCGGCAGCTGGCGTTCCAGAATCGAAATCTTGTGCCGTGCAACGTCCAGGAACGGCACGATAAAGTTGATCCCCGGCCCAAGCACCGAATGCAGCCGCCCGAACCGTTCGATCACGTATTTCTCGGATTGCGGCACGATCTTGATGCCTTTTAAGATGATGACGACGACAAATATCGCCGCCAGAACGTAGATGATGTTCTGCGTAATAAGGCCAATGATCAGTTCTTCGGTCATATGTGTCCCTCAGTTTTTGTATACCGTGGTATGCATTTGGTGATTGAGTCGCAAAATTTCAATACTGGTAGGAGGAGAGCGTCTGGTGGCGCAAGTCACCATTCCTGCGAATTGGCGTCTCCATAAAAGCCATGTGACCGTTTTGCATCCGGCCTTTGCCCGCCTTGGCGGGTGCCAAAAGGCGATTCGGATGCGAACCGCTTGCAATGCCGGGGCCAATCAGGCAAAGCCTGCCCGGTTCAGCGATCCGGGGCAAAAGACATGACCGAGCGTTTTTCATTCGACCTGCACGCCACCGACGGCAAGGCCCGTACCGGTGTGATCCACACACCGCGCGGCGAGATCCGCACACCAGCCTTCATGCCGGTCGGCACGGCAGCGACGGTCAAGGCGATGATGCCGGAAAGCGTGCGTCAGACCGGGGCCGACATCCTGCTGGGCAATACCTATCACCTGATGCTGCGCCCCACGGCGGAACGCATTGACCGTCTGGGCGGCCTGCACAAGTTCATGAACTGGGAACGCCCCATCCTGACCGACTCGGGCGGGTTTCAGGTCATGTCGCTGGCCGGGCTGCGCAAGCTGACCGAACAGGGCGTGACCTTCAAATCCCATATCGACGGCTCGAAACACGAACTGACCCCGGAACGGTCGATGGAAATCCAGCGACTGTTGGGATCGGATATCGTCATGTGTTTCGACGAATGCCCGGCATTGCCTGCCGACCGCGACCGCATTGCCGGGTCGATGCGGCTTTCCATGCGCTGGGCGGACCGGTCGCGCGAGGCGTTCGGTGACCGCCCCGGCCATGCCCTCTTTGGCATCATGCAGGGCGGGTTGGAACAGGACCTGCGCGAGGAAAGCGCCGAGGCGCTGAAACGGATCGGGTTCGACGGCTATGCCGTCGGTGGTCTGGCCGTAGGCGAGGGGCAGCAGGCGATGTTTGACTGCCTTGATTACGCCCCCGGTTTCCTGCCTGCAGACAAACCCCGCTATCTGATGGGGGTGGGCAAGCCCGACGACATTGTCGGCGCCGTGGCGCGCGGCATCGACATGATGGATTGCGTTCTGCCGTCCCGCTCGGGCCGTACCGGGCAGGTGTTCACCCGGCACGGCGTTCTCAACATCAAGAATGCCCGCCACATGGATGATCCCCGCCCGCTGGATGAAAACTGTTCCTGCCCCGCCTGCCGGAACTACTCCCGCGCTTACCTGCATCACGTGTTCCGCAGTCAGGAGATCATCAGCTCGATGCTGCTGACCTGGCACAACCTGCATTACTTCCAAGACATCATGCAGGGCATGCGAGACGCGATTGCGGCAGGCACGTTTGCGGCCTGGCAGGCGGGATTTCATTCCCAACGGGCACAGGGAGATATCGAGCCGCTGTGACCATTACGACGAACAGGCTAGCGAGAAAATAGCCCCTTTTTGGGCTTTGCGTTCAGGTCAACACCGCAATCTTCAAAAAAGGAGCGAACGTCAGCAGTCAACAACCCACGACCGCTGGCGTATTGGGGCAAATCAAAACCGCCGCCATAGTTGATCTCCACGACCACAGGGCCGGCATTCGTGATCGCGATGTCCGTTGATTGATACCGGATCGGCGCAAACAGTCGGGCGGCACGGTTATTGAATTCTATCAACTCTTTCCAGCAAGGCAGTTGTCGCCCAATAAGCCCCGGGATAGTGGGATGATCGTCCAGAAATTCGGTTTCCAGTCCACGCAGCGCGACTGTCCGAATTCGACCAGTGCCGACATCGACCTCGCAGGCAAGGTTGCCCGGCCTCCAGAAGGCATCCGCAATGTTATTCCCCTGGGGCATTTTGATGATGGCTATTGGGTTGTGGACACCTGAAGGTGATACGAGGTTTACCATCCGAACGGTTGCGAGAGCCGAGCAATAATCTGAAAAATCAGCATGATTTTTCAACTCCCGTTGAAGGACATACGCATTGTTGCCGACAAAGCTTTCAATGAATTCCGAATAGCTCATCGGGTCTTGACCGGTACAATGTATATGGTCGTGATCTGCATGTTCGATGCGGAACGCGCCGAAACTGACCATACCACCGACAACTTTTCCAAACAGCGTTTCGCTCGCGTGCTCCGACAACACGTTGCGCAATTCGTCGGCGGACGAAATCTTTTTTGTTTTCGGATAAATTCGGGAGGAAGAATCAAGCACAGCAATTGTTTCAGGAACTGGCACACCGCCCGCCGACAGTATGGTCGCTGCGAGGATCTTGTCTTCGGCTGCGCCTGCCCAGCTCTGATCATTGCATTTATGTGTGATCGGCCAATGCAAATCGTTGGAAATGAATCGCGAACGTTCTTCTTCAGAATACCTGTCCAAGTCGTATAAGCCGTTGCGGACATATTCTACGAGGTTGATGCGATTGGGCGATTTGGCGAGCTGTCGAAACTCGCGGTGGATTTTCAACGGAGAGCGTCCCGTTTTCCTTGCGGCATAGGTCAAAAGCTCTTTGTCACTGCTGTCCCGAGCCGAATAGTAGCTTTGTTTGTCCAATTCTGTTGCGGAAAGGGTGCTTTGCTGGTTCATGTTGCCTGCCTTTGTTTCCGAATCTGCTACAAACCGTTTTCCGCCAATATAGCCAGAGCGGATGGCCGAATTGTGGCAGCTCCCAGATGCGCGTTTCAGTGGACGCCAGGAAGTCTCAGGTAACGCGCCTTGTGAAAAAATCTGCCAGTTGGCGGGTATTGTGGCTTCGATGGCGTTTGCACTCTTGTGATCCCGGTCTCACGAAGGCAAGGTGAGGTCAAACACCAGGGCAGCGAGCTTGAAAAACATCAACCGCAGTACCAGATAAAAGCATCCAATGTGGAGACGGGCCAATGCCGCCGATTGCTGGGGCCGGGTCGTCTTGCCAAGAATAAGGATAGAGCATGCAAGAGCCTCTGAATTCCTCTTACCCCGTCCTGCCGCTGCGCGACATCGTGGTGTTTCCGCACATGATCGTGCCGCTTTTTGTCGGTCGCGACAAATCGGTCCGGGCGCTGGAAGAGGTGATGCAGGATGACAAACAGATCCTGCTGTCCAGCCAGATCGATCCCAGCGAGGACGATCCTGACACCGACGGCATCTATGATACCGGTGTGCTGGCCAATGTGCTGCAACTGCTGAAACTGCCCGACGGCACCGTCAAGGTTCTGGTCGAAGGGCAGGCACGGGTAAAGATCACCGAGTTCCTTGAAAACGAAAACTTTTTCGAGGCACGGGCTGAATATCTGACCGAAATCCCCGGCGATGTGACCACCACCCAGGCGCTGATCCGCACCGTCGCGGACGAGTTCGAGCGTTACGCCAAGGTGCGCAAGAACATCCCCGAAGAGGCGCTCTCGGCTGTGGGCGAGACCGCCGAGCCCGCCAAACTGGCCGATCTGGTCGCGGGCCACCTGGGCATCGAGGTCGAACAAAAGCAGGACCTGCTGGAAACGCTGTCGGTCAGCGAGCGGCTGGAAAAGGTCTATGGTCTGATGCAGGGCGAAATGTCGGTTCTGCAGGTCGAGAAAAAGATCAAGACCCGCGTCAAATCCCAGATGGAGAAGACCCAGCGCGAATACTATCTGAATGAGCAGATGAAGGCCATTCAGAAGGAACTGGGTGACGGCGAGGACGGCAGCAACGAAGTGGCCGAGCTTGAGGCGAAGATCGCCGAAACCAAGCTGTCCAAGGAGGCCCGCGAAAAGGCCGAGGGTGAGCTGAAGAAGCTCAAGAACATGAGCCCGATGTCGGCCGAGGCCACCGTCGTGCGCAACTATCTCGACTGGATCCTGTCGCTGCCCTGGGGCACCAAGTCGCGCGTCAAGAAAGACCTTGGCCGTGCGCAGGAAGTCCTGGATGCCGATCACTATGGCCTTGAGAAGGTCAAGGAACGGATCGTCGAGTACCTCGCCGTGCAGCAGCGCTCGAAGAAACTCAAGGGTCCGATCCTGTGTCTGGTCGGTCCTCCGGGCGTGGGCAAGACCTCGCTGGGCAAATCCGTCGCCAAGGCGACGGGGCGCGAGTTCATCCGCATCTCGCTGGGTGGGGTGCGCGACGAATCCGAGATCCGCGGTCACCGCCGCACCTATATCGGTTCGATGCCCGGCAAGATCATCCAGTCGCTGAAAAAGGCCAAAACCACGAACCCGCTCATCCTGCTCGACGAGATCGACAAGATGGGGCAGGACTTCCGTGGCGACCCGGCCTCGGCCATGCTCGAAGTGCTGGACCCGGAACAGAACAACACCTTCATGGATCACTATCTCGAGGTCGAATATGACCTGTCGAACGTGATGTTCCTGACCACGTCCAACAGCTACAACATGCCCGGGCCGCTTTTGGACCGGATGGAGATCATTCCGCTCGCCGGCTATACCGAGGATGAAAAGCGCGAAATCGCCAAACAGCACCTGATCTCGAAGCAGATCAAGAACCACGGGCTGAAAGCCAAGGAGTTCGAGCTGACAGACGAGGCGCTGACCGCGATCATCCGCACCTATACCCGCGAGGCGGGAGTGCGGAATCTGGAACGCGAGATTGCCAAGGTTGCGCGGAAATCGCTGACCAAGATCATCAAGAAAGAGGCCGACAGCGTCACCGTGACGCCCGACAACCTCAGCGACTTTCTTGGCGTGCCGAAATTCCGCTATGGCTTGGCCGAGCTTGAAGATCAGGTCGGTGTCGTCACCGGTCTGGCCTATACCTCGGTTGGTGGCGAGTTGCTGTCCATCGAGGCGCTGCGCCTGCCGGGCAAGGGCCGGATGAAGACCACCGGCAAGCTGGGCGACGTGATGAAGGAATCGATCGAGGCCGCGTCAAGCTATGTCCGGTCGATCTCGCCCAAGCTGGGCATCAAGCCGACGCAGTTCGACAAATGGGACATTCACGTACACGTGCCTGACGGTGCCACGCCCAAGGACGGCCCCAGCGCCGGTCTGGCGATGGTCACGGCCATCGTGTCGGTGCTGACCGGCATTCCGGTGCGCAAGGACATTGCCATGACCGGCGAGGTCACCCTGCGCGGCAATGCCAGTGCCATCGGAGGTCTCAAGGAAAAGCTGCTGGCGGCCCTGCGCGGCGGCGTCAAGACGGTGCTGATCCCGCAGGAAAACGAAAAAGACCTGCCCGAGATCCCAGATAACGTGAAGGACGGGTTGACCATCATCCCGGTCAGCCATGTGTCCGAGGTCCTGAAACATGCTCTGGTCAGCCAGCCCGATCCCATCGAATGGGACGAGGCGGCGGAAGAGGCGGCCGCGGCCGCAGCAAAAACGGCCAGCGAGTCGGGACCATCCGCAACCGCTCACTGAGCACGGGTGCAAAACTTTGAAAAGGCGGGCATCGCGGCCCGCCTTTTTTTGCTTCCACTTCAGGAATTTCTACATTCCCAACTCCCGCAGAAAGCTTCGCACCGCGACACCCGGCGCTGGCTGAAAAGTCGAAAGGTGTATCCGACGTATGCCCAGGTCTACATTGGTGTTTAAATTATCTTACAGAATCAAGGAATTGCCGGTTGAAATATCGTGGCTTGGCCGCTGGCTTGCAATTTAGGAGGCACATTCAGGATTGGCCTCTTGCGAAGGTATGGAAGACGCTGTAATACCCGCGCCCATGGGTGATTAGCTCAGTGGTAGAGCGCTTCGTTCACATCGAAGATGTCAGGAGTTCAAATCTCTTATCACCCACCATCAAAACCTCGGTGAACAAGGGATTTCAGGTACGTGCGGAGTACCGAAGAGTCTCGACTTCAAAGTGACCCCGGCGCAGATAATGCGCCGGGGTTCGCTGTCTTACAGGCCAGGAAGCTTGTCCAGAACGCCGCGACGGCCAAAGGTGGTGCCGCGCGCATTGCCAAGGTTCATCCGCACGCCCACGCCGACATAGGCTTCGGTGCTGCTGAAACCGGATACTTCAAGGCGTCCGGTTCCCAACTCACCATAGAGCTCCGCACCCTCGTTGAAATGGTAGTTTGCACCAAATGAAAAGGTGCTGGCGTCAATAAGTCCGCCAAAATTGTCGATATAGTCATAGTTTGCCGAAAGTTCCCATTCTTCGGTCGCAAACCTGGCAACGGAGATGCCGAAAATGGTGCCGTCCGTACCCGCGAAATCACTCAGATCCTGACGGCCCAGATAGCCCTCGATGGCGACCGGGCCTGCGTCATATCCGACCTCGATGCCGTAGAAATCGATGTCCAAAGTACCCGCGCCGGTGACATCCAGCGAGTCCTGACCATAGAACGCACCCAGCGACAGATCTTCGCTGGCGTGGTAGTTCGCGTGAAGCGTAACGTTGGTGCCGGTTTCATCGATCTCGCGGAAGCTGTAGCCGCCAAGATCCAGCTGCAGGCTGAACTGGCGCGAAAAGGCAAGCTCACCCGAACCGTTGAGGTTGTATTTGCTGCCGAGATCATTGTCGGTAAAAGTCGAATACCCCAGGTCGATATACCCGCCGGTAACTTCCACCGCATGCGCGGCACTCGCCAAAAAACCGGCTGCGAAGGCACCGGAAACAATAATGTTTTTCAAGATTCTGCTCCTGATTTTTTTATGTGGTCCGGTCCGGAAATTGGCCGGCTCCACTGTCGCCGAAATATCTGCAACGTTCGCGCTCAGGTAGCGGGCGCGCGCAAAAGTTCAGCTCTGTTGCGCGGCGAGCACGATCCATCGGGGCAGCGGTTGTACAAAATGGAATATCGGGGGTTTTGATCTGTACATTTGGGACAACTCAACGAATTACGCGTCTTCGCAGATTGTCTGGTGGCCATCGAGGTCTGTCATCTGATTCCGGGGACACATCTTTTCGGGAAGGTGTTGGCACGGTGTCGTCACTCACTTCGAAGCGTCACAGGGTTGCGTCGAATGGGCGGTGTAAACATGCACCTCATAGCTAGAGCGTCACCTTGCAACAATCTGAAAATAAAAGAAAATATTTTGTTCTTCCGATGTAATGCGGGTCTTTCCCTCTGGTAGCGGGCGGGAATTTCTTGCCCCCGCTTGAAAAAAGTTGGAAACGCCGCTTGACGATGCACGGGCGTAGCCATAATACACCCCAACGTTCAGCAATGAACGGGCAGCGAGCGGTTGTAGCTCAGTTGGTTAGAGTACCGGCCTGTCACGCCGGGGGTCGCGGGTTCGAGCCCCGTCAACCGCGCCACCGCTGTCCAGCCCAGGATCCGGGCCAATGGGTTCAAGACATATGCGCGGTTGTAGCTCAGTTGGTTAGAGTACCGGCCTGTCACGCCGGGGGTCGCGGGTTCGAGCCCCGTCAACCGCGCCAATTCTTTCCCCTTAAGTAGCGCCAGAGTTGTGTTAGGATTTCTTTTACGTACCGAGCGTGAGGGAGAATGAGATGGCAATAAAGGTAAAGACCAAACTGCCGAAACCGTCCAAGAAAATGCTGACCGTGTCCGGCGTCGATTTTGAAGCGTTATCGACCATTCTGGACAAACGGCCAACCTGGGGCAGCTATAATGCCAACCCGAGCCTCATCCCAAAATACGACAAGTCCAAGAAGGTGACCGAGATCACCTTTTCCTTAAAGCCAGAGATGACGCTTTTGAAGTGGAAGGAGCAGTCGAAAAGCACCAAGGACCGGCAGGCCGAGTGGAACCGGATGGTCAAGGCTTTGGAAAAATATCTGGGAAAGTTGCACGCACTGGCACTGGAAGCCGCGGCCAAATCCATCAAGGAACTCGAAGGAATGGATCTGGACAAGTCAAGCTTCACCTCAGCGGCGAAAAAGATCAAGGAAGGCATAAAGAAAGCCTCACAGGACTATGACGACAAACAGTTGGGTGGCTACAAGCAAGGCGTTGAACTGAAAGACGTACCGCCCGATCCGGCAGAAGTGAAACGGTCGATCTCCAGCCCCAAGCTGGTCACATATTCCGTCGTTGGGAACACCATTCAGCAGGTGTTCGATAACCTCAACAAGCGCCAGTTCTGGGGGCGCTACCGTTCGAACGCATCGATGAGCGCCTCTTTTCAATTGGATGGCCATATCAAGACTATAACAATCACTGCCAAGCCGATCATTACCATGCCCAAGTGGAAAAACTACTCGAAGGGAAACAAGGGTCAAAAGGGCAGCTGGGACACGATGTGGAAAAAGCTGAAGGCCCACGAGGACAATCACCACAAGATTTTCAACGAATGTGTGGATGCCTTTGAAGCTGACCTGACCGAGGAAAACGTCAAAAAGGCAGACTTGCCTACCCATTGGAAAGACGAAACGCAAGGATGGCAGGACAAGCAGGACGCCTATGATTCACCTGGCCAATCGGATCACGGCAAGAACGAAGGCGTGGTGCTGGATATGTCCCACGACCCCTGACAATGAGGCGGGCACCGGCCAGAAAGCGGCCGGTGCCGACCGCGCGCTAGTTCAACGCATCCAGAATCCGCGCCCACGAACGGATGCCTTTGTGGAAGCTTTTGACATCGTACTTTTCATTCGGAGAATGTATGGCATCATCGTCGTTGGCATAGCCGACCAGCATCGAATCCAGCCCCAGAATGGATTTGAAGAACCCGACAACGGGAATCGATCCGCCCATGCCGGTAAAGACGGCCTCGCGGTCCCATTCATCCGACAGCGCGCCTCGTGCGGCTTCGAATTCGGGGCGGGTGATATTCATGACCGAAGCGCGTGAACCTTCCAGATCGTTGTCCCAAACGATCTTGGCATCTGGCGACAGGCGATCCTGAACGTGTTTGCGGATCTTGTCGCGCAGGGCGTCGGGATCCATGTCGCCGACCAAGCGGCAGGTGATCTTGCAATGTGCTTCGGACGGGATCACGGTTTTGGAGCCAGCTCCGTTGTAACCGCCCCACAAGCCATTGACCTCGAGCGTCGGACGCGCCCATTGCTGTTCCAGTGTCGAGTACCGTTTCTCGCCGTGGGCTTGCGAATAGCCGACGGAATTGAGGTATTCCGCCTCGTCGAAACCGCAACCTTCCCATTGGCGCAACTGGTCGGCGGGCACTTCATGCACGCCTTCATAGAACCCTTCGACAGCCACGCGCCCGGTTTCCTCGTCATAAAATGACGAAACGATCCGCGAGAGTTCGCGCAGCGGGTTCAGGCCCGGCCCGCCATAGTGGCCGGAATGCAGATCGATACGGGGTCCGACAATGGTAAACTCATCCTTGAGCATGCCGCGCAGTTGCGATGCGATCGAGGGCACGCCACGGGACACCATCGAAGTGTCGCAAACCAGCGCCAGATCGGCCTGGAGCTCTGCGGCGTTTTCCTGAAGGAACGGGATAAGAGAAGGTGAACCGGATTCCTCTTCGCCTTCAAAGAAAAAGGTGATGCGGCAGGGCAGTTTGCCGTGAACGGCCTTCCATGCACGACAGGCTTCGACAAAAGTCATGAGCTGGCCTTTGTCATCTGATGAGCCGCGCCCGCGAATGACCTGCCCATGGTCGGTCTCTTCGAGGGCAGGGTCGAACGGATCGCGCTTCCACAAATTCAGCGGGTCAACGGGCTGCACATCGTAGTGACCATAAAACAGCACGTGCGGCGCGGAGCTGTCTTCTCCAACGCGACCAACGACCATCGGATGGCCCGGTGTCATGCGCTTTTGCGCGGCGATGCCGATGGAGTTGAGATCGGCAACCAACCAATCAGCCGCCTTTTCGCATTGCTCCTTGTAAGCCGGGTCGGTCGAAATCGACGGAATGCGCAGCAGTTCCATCAACCGGTCAATGGCAGCAGGCAGATCGGAATCGATCCGGTTGAGTACGGGGTCTAGCGACATGGACAGCTCCTGAGTGATCAATTTTCGGGGAGCCTAGCACCGGCGGCAGGACAGTCCAGTGCAAGGGTGCGAGAAATCATGTACTATGATGGAATCCGGGCGCTGCCACGCGGCTGCGTCGTTTCCTCGCGCCGGTGCGCCGGAACTTTGCTTGTTTGAGCGGTCTTAAAAATATATTTGATGCAAATCAAAGCTGCGTCGTCTTGCCGGACTATAGGCAGTTGATCTGAAGGTACATGAAAGATATTCATTCATGAACGTGAATTTGTTGGCGTTGGTGGATGGCTCCGGAAGCTTGAAATGGGGAAAGCGGACGGATGATGAAGGAGACACCGGTGGACTATACTGCTCAGCTCGATTCCGCGATTGCCAAGCTGCATGAAGAGGGCCGTTACCGGACCTTTATCGATATCGAACGTCGCAAGGGGCAATTCCCGCATGCGGTCTGGACACGTCCCGATGGCAGCCAGCAGGACATTACGGTCTGGTGTGGCAACGACTATCTGGGCATGGGACAGCACCCGGTTGTTCTGGCCGCCATGCACGAGGCCATCGACGCCACCGGGGCAGGGTCGGGCGGCACCCGCAACATTTCGGGCACTACCGTTTATCACAAGCGCCTTGAAGCCGAACTGGCCGATCTGCATGGCAAGGAAGCGGCGCTTTTGTTTACCTCTGCCTATATTGCCAATGACGCAACGCTTTCGACGCTGCCCAAGCTGTTTCCAGGCCTGATCATCTATTCCGACGCGCTCAACCATGCCTCGATGATCGAAGGCGTGCGCCGGAATGGCGGGGCCAAGCGTATCTTCCGCCACAATGACGTCGCTCATCTGCGCGAACTGCTCGAAACTGACGATCCGGCCGCTCCCAAGCTGATCGCCTTTGAATCGGTCTATTCGATGGACGGTGATTTTGGCCCAATCGAAGAGATTTGTGATCTGGCCGACGAATTCGGCGCGCTGACCTATATCGACGAAGTGCACGCGGTCGGCATGTACGGTCCCCGCGGTGGCGGCGTGACCGAACGGGACAGGTTAGCGCATAGGATCGACATCATCAACGGCACGCTCGCCAAAGCCTACGGCGTGATGGGCGGCTATATCGCGGCCAGCGCCAAAATGTGCGACGCGATCCGGTCTTACGCGCCCGGCTTCATCTTCACCACGTCACTGCCGCCCGCAGTAGCGGCCGGAGCGGCTGCGTCGGTTGCGTTCCTCAAGCAGGCGCCGGAATTGCGTGAACAACACCAGACGCAGGCCGGCGTTCTCAAGCTGCGCCTCAAGGGGATGGGTTTACCGCTTATCGACCATGGCAGCCACATTGTACCCGTAATTGTCGGCGATCCTGTCCATACCAAGAAATTGAGCGATATGTTGTTGAACAACTACGGCATCTACGTTCAGCCGATCAATTTCCCGACCGTCCCGCGTGGAACCGAGCGTTTGCGCTTTACTCCATCACCAGTGCATGGGCCCAAAGAAATGAACCGTTTGGTTCAAGCTTTGGACGAACTTTGGTCACATTGTGCGCTAAATCGCGCCGAACTTGCCGGATAAGGTGAGGCCAAGGTGTGCAACTCGTTTGCAGCGTGTTAGTCTTACGGTAACAAAAGCACGAGCGAATCGTTATGGGGACGATTGACAGCTACGTGTAAGAATCGCGGCAGGCAACATGGGGCGGCAGGAATGATTGGGCGCAGCAATCAGCGCGACTCCGGAGAAGTTGATATCGGCAGACCCAAAGGGTTTGACGACTTCGAGCTACGACTTGGCGATGTGATGCGCGGTGAGCGCGCGACAATGGGCAAGTCGTTGCTGGATGTTCAGCGTGAGTTGCGGATTAAGGCGAACTATATAGCTGCCATCGAAAATGCTGAACCCGAAGCATTCGACACGCCCGGCTTTATCGCCGGGTATGTGCGTTCTTACGCCCGCTATCTGGGCATGAACCCGGATGAAACATTTGCCACATTCTGCGAGGAAAGCGGGTTCGAAGTTGCCCATGGCATGTCCGCCGAGGCGTCGGTGGTCAAGAAATCAACAGGCGCTTTGCCCGCGCGTGGCCCGATGGGGCGAGATCCCTTCATTTCCCCCAATACACCTTTCGTTCCGGGCAAGGATTCCTTCTTGAGCCATGTGGAGCCGCGCGCTTTGGGCTCGCTCTTTGTGCTGGTGGCGATGATCGTCGGTATCGGATATGGCGGTTGGACCGTACTTAAGGAAGTTCAGCAGGTCCAGGTCGCCCCGGTCGAACAAGCACCGCTCGTGCTGACCGATCTCGATCCGCTGCAAGAGGCGCGCAACCGTGAATCGGTCACGGAAACGGCTGGGATAACAAAGCCCTCCGCCGATGCGCTTGACCGCCTGTACCGGCCTCAGGCGCTGGACGTGCCGGTACTCGTGGCCCGTGACGCGCCGATTTCGACCCTTGATCCCAGAACCGTCGGATCCTTTAGAACACCGGAGCTTCCGGAAGTGCAGGTCGCGGAATTGCAGCGGGCAGCGCCGCATCCAATCACGCCCCAGGTTCTGGAAGAAGCTGCGCCATCGCTGACGATGGTTGCGGTGCGCCCGTCGTGGGTGCGGGTGACAGCGGCAGATGGGTCGACGATCTTTGAGAAGATCATGGAGTCGGGCGAAACCTATGAGGTGCCGCTGACCGAAGAACCGCCGACGCTTCGTGCAGGCGAAAGCGGCGCGATTTATTTCGCCACGAATGGTGAGCATTTCGGGCCTGTAGGCGAACGTGGAATCGTGACCAAGAACGTACCGCTGTCAATCGGTGCTGTAACGGAACGCTATCAGGTCGCCGATCTTGGGCAGGACGACGATTTGGCCCGCATGGTTGCCGCGGCCCAGATCCAGATCGCTGAACAACCGGTCGAGGCGCCCAGCGAGTAATCCGACCATTGCAGGCACCGGGCGTCCGGCCTATGTATCTGCCACAACCGGAGCAGATGCGGACCAGACCTCATGTCGCTGAATCATGTGCGCCCGTGGCGCAATATCTATCGCCGCAAATCCCGTCAGATCATGGTCGGAAACGTCCCCGTTGGAGGGGATGCGCCAATTGCGGTGCAGACCATGACGAATACGCTGACAACTGACGTGGCCGCGACAGTGGCGCAGGTTCAGGCAGCAGCCGAAGCAGGCGCGGATATCGTTCGGGTGTCGGTGCCGGACGAAGCCTCGTCCAAGGCGCTGAAAGACATTGTGCGCGAAAGTCCGGTTCCCATCGTGGCGGATATTCACTTTCATTACAGGCGTGGCATCGAAGCAGCCGAGGCGGGCGCGGCCTGCCTCAGGATCAATCCCGGCAATATTGGCTCTCCCGACCGCGTACGCGAAGTCATCAAAGCGGCGCGCGACCATGACTGTTCGATCCGTATCGGGGTCAATGCGGGCAGTCTGGAAAAGCACCTGCTTGAGAAATACGGCGAACCGTGCCCCGAAGCGATGGTCGAAAGCGGGTTGGAACATATTCGCATCCTGCAGGACAACGACTTTCACAATTTCAAGATCAGTGTGAAGGCCAGTGACGTGTTCCTCTCTGCCGCCGCGTATCAGGGCATTGCCGAAGCGACCGACGCCCCGATCCATCTGGGTATCACCGAAGCGGGCGGGTTGGTTTCAGGCACAATCAAATCCGCAATCGGCCTGGGCAACCTGTTGTGGATGGGCATTGGCGATACCATCCGTGTCAGCCTGTCCGCAGATCCTGTGGAAGAGGTCAAGGTCGGCTTTGAGATTCTGAAATCTCTGGGCCTGCGCCACCGGGGCGTCAACATCATCTCTTGTCCCTCTTGCGCCCGCCAGGGGTTCGACGTGATCAAAACGGTTGAGACGCTGGAAAAGAGGCTGGAACACATCAAGACGCCGATGAGCCTGTCGATCATTGGTTGTGTTGTGAACGGGCCGGGCGAAGCGCTGATGACAGACGTGGGCTTTACCGGTGGCGGTGCTGGATCCGGCATGGTTTATCTCGCCGGAAAAGCCAGCCACAAGATGTCGAACGACCAGATGGTCGATCACATCGTCGAAGAGGTCGAGAAAAAGGCGGCGGAGCTGGAAGGCTTGAAGGACGCCGCAGAATAGGAAAAAGCCCCCAACGCAGCGCATTGGAGGCTTTTGTCGAAGCTGCGCGTCAAGCTCAGCTTCTTTGACCGCGGATGTCTTCGACGATCAGTTCCATTTGCTCGGCGGGCACATAGCCGCGCAGCATTTCGGATTCCAGAACAAAGGTCGGCGTGCCGGAAATTTTCAGCCGCTGCGCCAATGCGCGGGTCTGCGCAATTTCGCGGGTCACATCGTCGCTGTCCATATGTGCGATGATGGTTTCGGTTTCCAGGCCAAGCCCGTCCGAGATGCGACGCAATGTGACTTCGGTCACATCTCCGCCGAACTCAATCAGGGCGTCATGGACCTGTTTGTATGCTTCGTTCCCAGCGGTCTGTTTGGTAGCGACCGCAAAGCGCGAAGACAATACAGATGCCTCTCCCAGAATTGGGAACTCTTTGATGATCAAACGGATGTTGCCGTCTTGTTTCAGAAGTTTGGCGACCTCGGGAACGGCTTTGCGGCAATAGCCGCAACGGTAATCCATGAACTCGACGAGGGTGATGTCGCCTTCGGGGTTACCACCGACCCAGCTGTAACCGTCGTCGAACAGCGCATCGGCATTGGTGGCAACCAGTTCAAGATCGGCTTGCGCTTCGGCAACGGCCTGCCTTTCCTCAAGGATGTTGATCGCCTCGAGAATTACCTCGGGATTATCCAGCAGATACTCGCGTACCTGGGCACCAAAGGCGGCCTTTTCGTCGTCGGTCATGTCGCTCAGGTCCGTAGCCTGCGCAGGACCGGAAATCAGTGTCAGGCCCAAAAGGGCCGGGGCGGCAAATCGGAGCATTATCTTTTCCTTTTCCGTGCTCGTTCCGATGCAATTAGTACGTCTTGTGCGCGCTGCCAGCCCGGCGAGCCTTCGGGCAACTGTCCGACAGCACGTTTGGCATGAATTCCTGCGTCTTCCAATCGGCCTTGCAGAGCAAAGCGTTCCGCAGTGACCATAGAGGCCATGCCGTTTTCGCCCGCTTTGGCATAAGCCATCGCCAAATCGTGCATCATTCGGATATTACGGTAGTCCCGTGCTCGGGCCTTTTCCAGTGTCTCCAATGCAGATTTGGTCTGACCCGCGCCCAAAAGGGCACGCCCGTATCCCGCCAGGATCAGCGCATCATTGGGGGCAAAATCGACCGCTTTCCCGTATTCTGCCACGGCGTGTTGCAGCTCGCGGTTCTCCAGCAGGATCTGCCCCTTGAGCTCATGATAGAACGGATCGTCCGGCCGTATTGTCAAAGCGCCGTCGATGGCCGCAATCGCGTTGGGAAGGTCGCGGTTGAGATGGTAGGCCACGGCCTCGCGCATCAGCCGGATGTCACGGTGTTGTTCTTCACGCGCGCGGCGCAGGGTCCAGGAAGAGGAACGGGTGAAAGCCGACACCTTGCCCTTGATCCGGGCAAACCAATAGTCGGCAATTGGATTGGGGCTGGATTTGTCGCCGTAGGCGGCCAGAAAATCCTCGGCCGCGCGGAGCCTGTCTCGGCTCAACGGGTGAGAGCGCATATAGGGGTCTTGCAGCGCCGGTGACAGCAACTCCTGACCCGCAAAAGCGCGATGCAGATCGACCAGGCCCTTGGGCGACACATCTGACCATTGCAGAAAGCTGGCCGCGGAACGGTCGGCCGAGGCCTCTTCAGCGCGTGTATGGCTTAGAAAACCGCGCAATGCAGAGGCTGAAGTGCCAGCGGCAATACCACCGGCCGCTTCGCCAGCTCCGGCGGCGGCGGCGATCAAGGCAAGTGCGGTGCCAAGCGTCGCAACACGTTGCGCGCTTTCCAGATTGGCGGTGCGGCGGGCCAGATGACCATTGGTTATGTGGGCGGCCTCGTGCGCGATAACGGCCTGAAGCATTTCGGGCGTATCAACTTTCAGAATCAGGCCATAGTTCAAAAAGATCGTGTTGTAGTCGATGACGAAAGCGTTGAAACTGTCGTCGTCGACCAGCAACACCCTCACGCGGTTGGTGTTCAACCCCGCCGCGCGCAGGATCGGAAACGCCAGTTCGCGCAGGCCATGTTCGATATCCGGATCGCGCAAAAGACCGACCGCATATACCGGTGCGGCCGTCACAACCCAAAGGACAGCCGTCAAAAACAAGGCCGGGATTGACGCCAGCCGGGATACGCGGTCAAAAGCCATGCTCGCAACATGGGAGATGGGCATGCGAAACTCAAGCCGATCCGAGGTTGATCCTTTTATCGTGATGGACGTGATGGAGGCCGCCCGCAAAGCCGAAGAGGCCGGTCGCCGCATCATCCACATGGAGGTCGGCCAACCCGGGACCGGCGCGCCGAAAGGCGCCATCGAAGCGCTTGGGGCTTCGATGCACGATGAGCCATTGGGTTATACCGTGTCACTGGGAATACCCGCCCTGCGCCAGCGCATCTCACGTCTTTACGGCGACTGGTACAATGTCGATCTGAATCCCGACCGCGTGGTTATCACGCCGGGATCTTCGGGCGGGTTCCTGCTGGCTTTTACGGCGTTGTTCGATACCGGGGATCGCGTGGGCATCGGTGCACCGGGATACCCTTCATACCGTCAGATCCTCAAGGCTCTGGGTTTGGTGCCAGTCGATATTCAGACGGCCGCAGAAAACCGCCTGCAACCTGTACCCGTTGATCTGGCGGGGCTGGAACTGGCCGGGCTGATGGTGGCATCACCCGCAAACCCAACCGGTACTATGCTGGATCGAAATGCGATGGGCGCCCTGATTGATGCGGCCCGGGGGCAGGAGGCTTCGTTCATCAGCGACGAAATTTATCATGGGCTCGAATATGAAGCGAAGGCGGTCACGGCGCTGGAACTGACCGACGAGTGCTATGTGATCAACTCGTTCTCGAAATACTTCTCGATGACGGGCTGGCGGGTCGGCTGGATGGTGGTGCCCGAGGATCAGGTGCGCATTGTGGAACGCATTGCCCAAAACCTGTTCATCTGTGCCCCGCACGCAAGTCAGGTTGCCGCCCTGGCCGCAATGGAATGCGACGACGAATTGCAGGCCAATCTGAGTGTTTATCGCGTAAATCGCGACTTGATGCTGCAGGGCCTGCCCAAAGCCGGGTTCACCAATATCGCGCCGCCGGATGGGGCTTTTTACGTGTATGCGGATGTTTCAGAGCTGACCAACGACAGCCGGGCCTTTGCCGCCGAGATATTAGATAAGGCGGGGGTCGCCGTCACACCCGGCCTAGATTTCGATCCGGTGCGAGGACATACCACATTGCGGTTCTCCTATGCCCGCTCGACAGCGAATATTGAAGAGGGGCTGGAACGACTCAAAACATTCATGCAGTCGCGAACCTGAACAGGTCAAGGCCGTTCACAAATCGATCGGCTTGATATAGGGTCCGCGCGAACGATCTCGGGGATACACTGAGGCAATGAGCAGGATCGCCACTCTTTTTGCGCTCGTCTGGGTGCTGGTTTCCGGTGCGCAGGCACAGGAATTTGGCGGTCTCGCGCGGGTCGTCCCCGAAGACAGTCAAATAACCAGCCTGGGCAACAAGGGCGTGTCGCTTCAATTGGCGCTGAGCCAGGGCGTGCCTTATCGCCTGTTCACGCTTGATGCGCCTCGCCGGCTGGTGCTGGACTTTCAGGAAGTTGATTGGACCGGTTTTAAAGGCGACAGGTTTTCACGCACCGATCGGGTGGGCGCGGTGTTATTCGGCACCTACGTGCCGGGCATGTCCCGCATGGTGGTGGAACTTGCGTCTCCCATGACCGTTGATCGGGCCGAATTGCAGGTCGACCCGGTGAGCGGTGGAGCGGTTCTGGAACTGGCCCTGCTCCCCGCGACCGAACCGGAGTTTGCCAAATCTACCGGTGCGCCACAGGATCGTCGCTGGGATGTCCCACCGCCAGAAAACCTGGACAGACCCGCGCCACGCGGACCGGATGCACCCCTGCGTGTGATGCTGGACCCGGGGCATGGCGGAATCGATCCGGGGGCCGAGACGGAACGCACGAACGAAAAGACCCTGATGCTCACCTTCGCGCGCGAACTGCGCGAATTGCTGATGCGCATGGAGGGGTTCGAGGTGATGTTGACGCGTGAAACCGATCACTTCGTTTCGCTTGAGCGGCGGATCACGCTGGCTCACCAGTTCGGCGCGGATGTGTTCATTTCACTGCATGCGGATGCCCTTGCCGAAGGACGGGCGCATGGAGCGACGGTTTATACCCTGTCGGATGAAGCCTCTGACGTCGCCAGCGCCAAGCTGGCGGAAAGGCATGACAGGGGCGACCTTCTGTCTGGCATCGATCTGAGCGATACCGACGATCAAGTGACCAATGTTCTGTTGCAGCTGGCCCGTCAGGAAACGCAGCCGCGAACCGAGACTTTGGCACGGGTTCTGGCAGACAGCATGGCGCAACAGGGCGGACCAATGAACAACAGGCCGCTGCGCGAGGCGTCGTTTTCGGTGCTCAAGGCCGCAGATATTCCGTCGGTTTTGATCGAACTGGGCTTCTTGTCGAGCCCGCGCGACCTCAAGAACATCTCGAACCCGGCTTGGCGTGCAACGATCGCCAAGGGCATTGTTTCCGGATTGGAGAGCTGGCGACGGACGGATACGGCAAACCGGGCCTTGGTACGCCGTTGACCTCTGGCCAAATCGCGGGTCGTGGCGTAATGCGGCCAAAATGCGCCATGTGTTTTGACCCAGCGACGGCGCGTGACTATATAGGCATCACCGCGGAATAAAGGCATCAACGTGATCCGGTTCGTACTCTCCTTCTTCGGGGCCATTTTCAGCCTCGTAACCCTTGGTATCTTCATGGCCGCCCTGACCATCGGAGGGGTGTTCTGGATGTATGGCCGCGACCTGCCCAGCCACGAGTCGCTGGCGCAGTACAAACCACCGACGATCAGCCGGATTTACTCGGGCGAAGGGCACCTGATCGACGAATTCGCACAGGAACGCCGCCTGTTCACACCCTCCGAAGAGATCCCTGAACTCGTCAAGCAGGCATTCATTTCGGCTGAAGACAAGAATTTCTATGCACATCAGGGTTATGACATTCGCGGCATCGTTGCTGCGGGCGTCGAAGCGGTACGTTCCAAGGGCGAAAACGTGCGGGGTGCATCAACCATTACTCAGCAGGTGATGAAGAACTTTCTGTTGTCCGGCGACAGGCGCGCCGAACGTAAGATCAAGGAAATTATCCTTGCCACCCGCCTCGAAGAGACACTGAACAAAGAGCAGATACTAGAATTGTATCTGAACGAGATTTTCCTCGGCCAAAACTCCTATGGTGTCACGGCCGCAGCTCAGACTTATTTCAACAAGACGTTGCAGGAACTGACACCGCATGAGGCCGCAACGCTGGCATCGATGCCCAAAGCGCCTTCGGACTACCACCCCGTACGCCAAAAGGAGCGATTGCTGGCCCGGCGCAACTATGTGCTGCGAGAAATGCAGGAGAATGGTTTCATCGACAAGGCAACTTACGAGACCGAAGTCGAACAGCCCCTGCGTTCGGTGCAGAATGGCGATTTTGACAGTTTCCGCACCGCTTTGCCGCCGCGCGACTATTTCACCGACGAGATTCGCCGCCAATTGAGCGAGAATTTTGGTGAGGGCGAGTTTTTTACTGGCGGTTTCAGCGTGCGCGCCTCGATCGATGAGGAAATGCAGGTCGAAGCCGCGCGCGCCCTGCGCGAGGCGTTGGAAAAATATGACCGCTCGCGCGGTCGCTGGCGCGGAACTGAGGTAACCCTGACCGAAGAACAGATGACCAGCGAGGATAGCTGGCGTGCCGCGCTGGCTCTGACCGAGGTGCCACGCGATGTGATCCTGCCGACGCAGTGGTTTCCCGCTGTCGTGCTGGAAGTCTCGTCCGAGAAACTGACCGTCGGAATTGAGGGCGGACCCGCGGACGGTACTGTTCCCCGCTCGGACATCAAATGGATGCAAGGGGATTTCGCCAAGAATTTCAAGCGCGGCGACGTGATTCTGGTTCTTCGGGGTGAAGACAGTCAATGGTCGGTGCGCCAGGTCCCCGAAGTGCAGGGCGGCTTTGTGGCGATGGACGTGAACTCGGGCCGTGTTTTGGCGATGCAGGGTGGGTTCAGCTATCAGGATTCCGTGTTCAACCGTGCCACGCAGGCATTGCGACAGCCGGGGTCGAGCTTCAAGCCCTTCGTCTATGCGGCGGCGCTGGACAGTGGATACAGCCCCGCGACCATCGTCGTGGATGCGCCCATCGAAGTGAACACGCCTCAAGGTTTGTGGCGCCCCAAGAATTCGTCGAACAAATTTTATGGGCCAACGCCATTGCGGACGGGGATCGAACAGTCACGTAACCTGATGACCATCCGACTGGCGCAGGAAGTGTCGATGCCGGTGGTGGCGGGCTATGCCGAACGGTTCGGCGTGTACGATCACATGGGGCCTTACCTGGCCAATTCGCTGGGGTCCCAGGAAACCACGCTTTACCAGATGGTGTCGGCCTATGCGATGTTTGCCAATGGCGGCGAGCGGGTACAGCCAACACTGGTCGACCGCATTCAGGACCGGTTCGGCAAGACGATCTATCGCCATGACAAGCGGGATTGTGTGGATTGCAATTCAGACCGGATCGCCCGCGATGCATCGCCCCGGATCGTGACCAACCGCGAACGCGTGATGGACCCGATCACCGCCTATCAGCTGACCTCGATGATGCGGGGTGTTGTCGAACGCGGGACTGCTGCGGGGGCGGTGAACCTGCCGGTTCCCACCGCTGGCAAAACCGGAACGACCAACGATGCCAAGGACGTGTGGTTCATTGGCTTCACCTCAAACATCGTCGCGGGCTGTTATATCGGTTATGACCAGCCGCGCCCGATGGGCCGTGCGGCTTACGGATCGTCGATGTGTGGCCCCGTCTTCCAGAGCTTTATGGAAAAGGCCGTGGCAAAGTTCGGTGGCGGACCGTTCGATGTACCGCCCGGCGGGCATTTCATCAAGATCGACCGTTTCACCGGTGCGCGCCTGCCGGATGATGCAACCGGGCAATATGTCGTGGCCGAGTATTTCCGGGACGGTGTCGACCCGATCTTTGGCCTGACCTTTGACGGCGGTTTCGCGATGGGTTCCGACCTGCCGCTGTTTGAAGAGGTCCAGCAGGCCGGTCAACAGGTGCGAACCTCGACCGGTCAGACCACCACGGTCGGACCCAAGGCGAATTTCGGCACGGTCAGTTCCGGCGGTCTTTACTGACCGCTTGCCCAGAGTTTGGGGCTGGTCTATCAGAACCCCTCAGTTGACCCGAATTTTGCAGGACTCATCATGCGCGCCGAAATACAAAACATCGTGGCGGATATCCAAAAGTCGCTCGAGCTTCTGGCTCAGCGAATGGACTATGAAACCGCGCCGTATCGGCTGGAAGAGTTCAACGCCCGTGTTGAAGATCCCAACCTGTGGGACAACCCCGAGAACGCGCAAAAACTGATGCGTGACCGGCAGGTTCTGGTAGATGCCATCGAAACCTATGAGTCGATCAAGACGGACCTCAACGACAATGTCGAACTGATCGAGTTGGGCGAAATGGAAGAGGATCAGGAAGTTGTCACCGATGCCGAAAACGCGCTGAAGTCGCTCAAGGGGAAGGCAGCGAAAAAAGAACTCGAAGCACTGTTGAACGGCGAGGCCGACGGCAACGACACGTTCCTTGAAATCAACGCCGGCGCAGGCGGCACCGAAAGCTGCGACTGGGCGTCGATGCTGGCACGGATGTATGTCCGCTGGGCCGAAAAAAAGGGGTACGACGTCGAGCTGCAGTCGGAAACACCCGGCGAAGAGGCCGGGATCAAATCCGTTGCCTACAAGATTTCCGGCCATAACGCCTATGGCTGGCTGAAATCGGAAAGCGGTGTGCATCGTCTGGTTCGAATTTCGCCCTTCGATGCGGCTGCCAAGCGGCATACTTCGTTCAGTTCGGTCTGGGTTTATCCGGTGGTCGACGACAATATCGAGATCGAGGTGAACCCGTCGGATATTCGCGTCGACACCTACCGGTCGTCCGGGGCAGGTGGCCAGCACGTCAATACCACCGACTCTGCGGTTCGGATCACTCACATTCCGACGGGGATCGTCGTGACCAGTTCGGAGAAGTCCCAGCACCAGAACCGGGATATCGCCATGAAGGCTCTGAAATCGCGCCTGTACCAGCAGGAGCTTGACCGCCGCAACGCCGAGATCAACGCAGCGCATGAGGCCAAGGGTGACGCAGGCTGGGGCAACCAGATCCGGTCCTACGTTTTGCAACCCTATCAGATGGTCAAGGATCTGCGTACAAATCACGAGACTTCGGACACCAAGGGTGTGCTCGATGGGGATCTTGATGGATTCATGGCGGCAACACTGGCGTTGAATGTATCAGGCAAAAGCCGGTCGGACGCACGGACGAAAGACTGATCCCCAAAAGATACATTCAAACAGTGGGTTTAAAAGAAATCGGACCGCGTCTAGGGTAGGCTCAACCATCAGATGTGAGCGCCTATGGACCTGATCCGATCTTCCGCGACCGAGCTGCTTTCCGCCATTTCCGAAGGCCACCTTTCGGCGGCGGAACTGATGCGTGCAACACTCGACCGGATCGAAACCGTCAACGACAAGGTCAACGCAATTGTCGCGCTGCGCGACAAGGACGAGTTGATGGCCGAGGCCGAGGCGCTGGATGCGGGTCCACGCCGCGGCGCGCTGCACGGGCTGCCGATTGCGGTAAAGGATCTGGTAAATGTGGCCGGTGTGGCGTCGACGCAAGGATCTCCGATCTTCAAGGACCATATCCCGAAATCAGATGACCTAATTGCCGCGCGGATGCGAGCGGCGGGGGCGATCTTGATCGGGAAAACCAATGTGCCTGAATTTGGTTTGGGGTCTCATACCTTCAACCCGGTCTATGGCGCGACCCGCAATCCCTATAATCCGGACTTGTCCTGCGGCGGCTCTTCCGGTGGTGCGGCTGTTGCATTGTCAACAGGGATTGTAGCCCTTGCCGACGGTTCGGATATGATGGGCAGCTTGCGCAACCCGGCTGCGTGGAGCAACGTTTACGGGTTCCGCCCCAGTTGGGGGCGGGTGCCGTCTGAGCCAATTGGAGACACGTTCCTGCATCAGCTTTCCACGCTGGGGCCAATGGCGCGCAGCCCCGAGGATATCGGGTTACTGCTCGACGTGATCTCTGGCCCCGACCCGCGTCAGCCACACCCCTTTGCCAGCGCTCCGGTGTCACCGGTCAGACCAGGTGAAGCGGATGGTCTGCGAATCGGGTGGCTGGGCGACTGGGACGGGGCCTTCCCGATGGATGACGGCATCATGGCGCTTTGCGAAAGCGCACTGGAAGTGTTCCGGGCTATCGGGCGCTCGGTCGAGCCGGTGTCCCCGCCATTCGACGCCGAACAGATCTGGGACAGCTGGATCACCTTGCGCTCGTGGAGCGTCGCGGCAGGTCTCGCCCCGCTGGATGAAAAAAAGGCAATGCTCAAAGACAGCGCCCGCTGGGAAATGGATCGCGGACTGGCGATGACCGCGATGGAGGTGCATCGTGCCAGCACCATCCGGTCGGCGTGGTTCCGGCGCGCAGCCGCACTGTTCGAGGAATATGACGCGCTGGTGTTGCCCTCCGCACAGGTCTGGCCGTTCAATGTCAACCTACCGTATCCCGGTGAGATTGCGGGCCGCGCTATGGACACATACCACCGCTGGATGCAGGTCGTTACTCCGGTCAGCCTTTTGGGCCTGCCCAGTCTGGCCGTTCCGGCAGGGTTCGGAGATTCGGGCCTGCCGATGGGTATTCAGATCTTCGGCCCGCGCGGCAGCGATGCAAGGCTGTTGGGTTTGGGCGCGGCCTATCACGCAAAAACCAAATGGCCGCAAAAACGACCGGCAATGTAAGTCTTGAAATCGCAGGGAGGAGTTCATGCAGAAACCGTTTGGCGTACCGCGTATGAAAACAGCCGATATTGGCACGCTGCGCGTGGCGCTTCGCCGGGGTTGGCGCGATTTCCTGCGCGCGCCAGTCTTTGGCCTGTTGTTTGCGGGCTTCTACGTACTGGCGGGTTGGGCAATGGCGTGGATTACGATCCAGACTGGAACCACGTTCTGGTTGGTACTTGCGGCGATCGGCTTCCCGCTGATCGGCCCGTTTGCAGCGGTGGGGCTTTACGAGGTTTCGCATCGTCTCGATCAGAAAGAACCGCTGGATTACGGGGCGATTTTCGGCATTGTGGTTCAGCAAAGTCGTCGGCAACTGCCGTCGATATGCGCGATCATCGTTGTCGTGTTCCTGTTCTGGTTCTTCCTTGGTCACATGATCTTTGCGCTGTTTCTGGGGCTGTCGACCATGACGAATGTCTCGTCCTCATTCGAAGTGTTCCTGACCCTGAACGGGTTGACGATGCTTGCAGTCGGAACGGCTGTAGGGGCGGTGTTCGCCCTTTTGCTCTACATGATTTCCGTCCTGTCGATCCCGATGCTTCTGGATCGGGAGTTGGATTTCGTGACCGCCATGATCGCCAGCTTTTCTTACGTCAAGAACAACGCGGTTGTGATGCTCGGCTGGGCTGTGTTCGTTGCAGGGGTGACCTTTCTGGCGTTGCTGCCCTGGTTTTTGGGCCTGCTTGTCGTGTTGCCCTGGTTGGGACACGCCAGTTGGCATCTCTATCGCCAGATCGCCACAGCCGATGAAGCGGCGTCCGACCAGGGCGGTGTGGCGGAAACCGCCTGACACAACTGGGCAAATGCGTTGGGCGTGAGCACCGGGTCATTCCGGCGGAGTTTCCCGCCCCATCGCAACCAGACGCGTGCGCAGGCTAGCGGCTTTGGTCAGTCCGGCCTCCAGCGCGAACACATAGGCATGGGTCAGGAAGAACCCACAGGCGGTTTCATCCGTCGCAGAGTCGGCGGCCTCTTCGTACAGATCAACCAGCGCCTGGCGGTCGCCGGCCTCATGGGCGGCAAGAAGCCGTGCATCCAAGCGGTTCATTCTGCCGCCTGGCTGGTGCGGTGGGCCTGCAACCGACCAGCCACCCAGTCATGGAACAGATGCGTCGGGCCATCCATTGCAGGCGAGAACCGGCCACCGTCAAAGCCCGGAGCGCTGCGGCCCTTTTGCATGCTTTCGACCGCCATGATGTCTTCGACAAATACAACGCGCCATTGCTCGGCGTTCTTTTTCCTCAACGACTTCGAGGTGTCCGGGGTGGCATAGAACAGGTGGACCGTCTCCAGTGTCCGGTTGACGGACAAGGGGTTTAGGATGATCGCGAACATATGATCGCGCTGAACGCCGACCATGACATTGGGCAGAAATGTCAGATACTCACCTGCCGTGTCCCATTTGTCAGACAGGCCGGGGAAATCAGGGAATGTACTGCCATCCTCGTCGGTGATCTGGCGATAGACAAGAGTTCCCTGACCAGAAAATTTGCCTTGCTCCTGAATATGATAATGGTCCTCCAGCCGGGAATAGGAATTCAGTCCGGGGTGCACCCAGGGCAAGTGGTAGCTCTCGCAATAATTCTCGACCACGAGTTTCCAGTTGGTCTTCAGGTCCAGCTGCATCGTGCTTTCCGGTCCGCCGTGATAGACCGGCACATCGAATTCCTTCCAGCGTTCCAGCAAATCCGCGAAATATTCTGAAAACGGTGCGGCGTTGCCGGATACGTTGATGAATACGACCTCGTTCCAGATGTGGCTGCGCACCTCGATCAGGCCCAGATCGTTCTTGTCGATATCCTTGTGAGTGTTCTGCCCCGGCCCGCCGACATGAGGGGTTGAAACAAGCTTGCCCTGGGTGGAATAGCACCAGCTGTGATAGGGGCAGCGGATGGCGCCTTCGATCTTGCGCGGCTCTTCGACCAGGATCATGCCCCGGTGGCGGCAGATGTTCTGAAACACCCGCACCTGACCTTCGCGATCGCGCAACAGCAGCAGGGGAATGCCCAGAAACTCCATAGGAACCGCGTCACCGGGTTCCGGCACGTCCGCAGTCACTGCAAGACCTGCCCAACCGTCCAGGAACAACGCGCGGCTTTCTTCGGCATGTACCGCAGGGTCGGTGTAATGCTCATTGGGCAGGCCGCGAGCCTGCTCAATGGGTTGCCGGACATCGGCCAGAGTGGTCATTGATGTGGTCATGCGCGTTCTCCTGAGCTTGCAGGAAGAGGCCACACAAAAACGTCTGCTGCTTGAAGCTTCGCGACTTCTATATTTCCCGAAGCGACATGACCGGTTCAGAGCCGGTCGGATCACAACGCGTGACCCGACGCATGAAGTCAGAGCGCGCCCGCTGAACTTGGCCGCGCGCAGGGTGGCTTCAGTCGCCGCGCAGCAAGGCCGCGACACCGGTCCTTGCGATCTCGGCCAACCCAAGCGGTCGCATCAGATCGGCAAAGGCGTCGATCTTGTCCGGCGCGCCGGTGATCTCGAAGATAAACGAGTTCAGCGTGCTGTCGACCACGTTGGCGCGAAAGATATCCGCCAGCCGCAGCGCCTCGACCCGCTTGTCGCCTTCGCCCACCACCTTGAGCATCGCCAGTTCCCGTTCGACGGACGCGCCTTCGACGGTCAGGTCATGCACGTCCCGGACCGAGACGATGCGCCCCAATTGCGCCTTGATCTGTTCGATCACCTGCGGCGTGCCGGTGGTGACGATGGTGATGCGTGACAGGTGGCCGGTGTGATCCACCTCGGCCACCGTCAGGCTTTCGATGTTATAGCCGCGGCCAGAGAACAACCCGATGACACGGGCCAGAACGCCGGGTTCGTTCTCCACCAGAACCGCGATCGTGTGCTTTTCCTGAACGTCCGAAAAAGTCGGCCGCAGGTTATAGGCGGAATGGCGGGTGGAACCTTGTTTGATATGTAGGGCAGACATTTACGTCCCTTTCTTCACTCAATTCATGCCCGTCCCATATGGGTCGGGAAATTCGCCGAATTCGGTTACACCAGCACCGCACCGCCGGCCTGGATCACACCCTGCGTCTCGGCCTCGCCCAGCAGCATCTCGTTATGCGCCTTGCCCGACGGGATCATTGGGAAGCAGTTCTCGTGCTTTTCCACCAGACAGTCAAAGATAACCGGGCCGTCATAGTTGATCATTTCCATGATCGCATCGTCCAGATCCGCCGGATCGCTGATGCAGATACCCTTGGCGCCAAAGGCCTCGGCCAGCTTGACGAAATCGGGCAGGGATTCGGACCAGCTGTGAGAATAGCGCTCACCATGCAGCAGTTCCTGCCACTGGCGCACCATCCCCAGGCGCTCGTTGTTGAGGATGAACTGTTTCACCGGCAGGCGGTACTGCGCGGCGGTGCCCATCTCCTGCATGTTCATTAACCACGAAGCTTCTCCCGCAACGTTGATCACCAACGCTTCTGGGTGCGCCATCTGCACCCCGATCGAGGCGGGGAAGCCATAGCCCATTGTGCCCAGGCCACCCGACGTCATCCAACGGTTAGGATCCTCAAAGCCCATGAACTGGGCCGCCCACATCTGGTGCTGACCGACCTCGGTACAGACATAACGATCGCGCCCCTTGGTCAGTTCCTCAAGACGTTGAAGCGCATATTGCGGTTTGATCGTTTTTTCGCTGTTGGTGTAGGCAAGGCAATTGACCTTCCGCCACTCGGCAATCTGCGCCTGCCACTGTTTGACAGCGGCGGCGTCTGTCTTGCGGCCGCGGGATTTCCACACTTTCAGGATGTCCTCCAGAACATGAGCCACGTCGCCGACAATCGGGATGTCGACGCGGATCACCTTGTTGATCGAGGAGGGATCGATGTCGACATGGGCCTTTTTCGAATGCGGGCTGAAGGCATCGATGCGTCCGGTAATCCGGTCGTCGAAACGGGCGCCGATATTGATCATTAGATCACAGTCGTGCATGGCCATGTTGGCCTCATAAAGTCCATGCATACCCAGCATACCCAGCCAGTTATCGCCCGACGCCGGATAGGCGCCCAGCCCCATCAGGGTCGAGGTGATCGGGAATCCGGTCGCATCTACCAATTCGCGCAAAAGCTGGCTGGCCGCCTTGCCGGAGTTGATCACGCCTCCGCCGGTATAGAATACCGGCTTCTTCGCCGTTTCCATCGCGGCGACCAGTTCGGTGATCTCTTCAAGATCGCCCTTGAGAACAGGCTGATAGTGTGAGGTCGAAGGTTTAGGCGGCTGGTATTCTCCGCTGGCGAACTGGACGTCCTTGGGGATATCGACCAGAACCGGTCCGGGGCGACCGGCAGTTGCGACGTGGAACGCCTCATGAAGGGTCGCTGCCAGTCTGTCGGTATCCTTCACCAGCCAGTTGTGCTTGGTGCAGGGTCGGGTGATGCCGACGGTATCGGCCTCCTGAAACGCGTCCGATCCGATCATGAAGGTCGGCACCTGGCCGGTCAGAACGATGATCGGAATTGAATCCATCAACGCATCGGTCAGGCCGGTCACCGCATTTGTCGCACCGGGGCCAGAGGTTACAAGCGCGACACCCGGCTTGCCGGTCGATCGGGCATACCCTTCGGCGGCGTGCACCGCGCCCTGTTCGTGTCGCACCAGAATGTGGCGGATGTCGTTTTGCAGGAAAATCTCGTCATAGATCGGCAGGACGGCGCCACCGGGATACCCAAATACCGTGTCCACACCCTGATCCTTCAGGGCCTGAACCACCATTTTTGCTCCGGTCATCTCACGTGTCATCTGCTTTGCTCCATTGGCGACATGCGGTTTGGCATAAAAAAAGCCCCCGAACTTTCGGAGGCGCATGGGTTCGATTATGGTTTTCCGTTACCGGCCCATGCGCTTGGTTCCTACGATTACGACTAGTGTGGTCATCGCCACCGGCTCCTTCTTGCTGGCGGGGACATTATGGTCGGGGGCAAAGGGCGTCAACAGTCAATCTGGCGAAAACCGGATGCTGGGCGCTGTTTTCGCGACATTTTGTTGCGCAGATTGCCGCATGCGGGGAACATCCGCCAACAGCTCTGACAGAAAATTGAGCTGCGCCGCGAAATGAGGTCCAAAACCGTCAAGCCAATGTCCGAAACAGACCTGAACGGTTCCGGTACCGCTGCCACGCTGCAGGGACAGCGTGGAAGAAGGACACAAGTGCAAGGACCGTTCACATGAAGCTTTACGATTTGGTTGATTTGGGCCGCTATCCGATCGACAGGCGAGACTCGCCCGCCTACGCCCGTATGATCAAGGATCTTCGCCGCGAGCTCGGTGAAGATGGTTGTGCCGTTTTGCCCGGCTTTGTTCATGAACAAGGCGTTGAAACCCTTGTTCAGGAAGCCGATGCAGTGGCACCGATGGCGTATCGCTCTTTCAATCGCACCAATGCCTATTTCAGCAAGGACGACCCGGCACTAAGCCCCGGTCATCCGGTAAGGCGTTTCTATGACCGGTCGAACGCCTTTGTTCCGGCAGACAATTTCCCTGCGACAGGACCCTTGCGGCAAATCTACGAATTTCCGGGCTTCATGCCGTTCATTCGCGATGCGTTGAATGAAAGCCAAGATCGGTTTTTCCGTTATGACGATCCTCTGGCGGATGTGATCATCAACGTTGTCGAGGAGGGGCAGGGGTTCCCCTGGCATTTCGATACCAACAACTACACGGTGACGTTGGCAATCCAGAACGGTGAGACCGGCGGCGAGTTCGAGTACGCACCAAACCTGCGCAGCTCGGACGACGAGAATTTCGACGGTGTGGCCAGTGTTCTGGACGGAAACATGACACAGGTACGCAGGCTGGAGCTTCGCCCCGGTGATCTGCAGATATTCAAGGGGCGGTATTCGTTGCATCGGGTGGCGCCGGTCAAGGGTGACAGAAAACGCTATGTCGGCATCTTCTCGTTTGTCGAAACCGAGGGCATGTGCGGCGGCGTCGAACGAACTAGGCAGCTTTATGGTCGGGTTCTTCCGCATCATTTTGAACGCGAAGGGCGTCGTCTGGACAAGCTGCTGGACTAGCATCCCATTGGGCGGTGGCTCGATTTGATGGTCTCGGTCCGTGTTCGAGGTTGTCAAAACCCGACGCCGGTGCCTTGCAACATGCCGTGTTCCATCGCGTACCGCGTCAGGCCTGCGGTCGAGGAAATGCCAAGCTTGCGCTTGATGTTCTTGCGGTGCGTCTCGACGGTGCGCACCGAGATGTCGAGTACGATGGCGACTTCCTTGTTCGACTTGCCCTGTGCCAATTGCAGCAGGATCGTCTGTTCGCGCCCGGTCAGCGCCTCTCGCGCCTCATTCTCTTTTGGCTCCAACGATCCGATTGCGCCGGTGCACAGATACCGTTCGCCGCGCATCACGGCGTCGATCGCCTGTTTGATCTCGTCGGTCGGCACGTCCTTCAGCACATAACCCAAAGCGCCATGACTGAGCGCTGTTGAGATATATTCGGGGCTGTCATGCATCGACAGGATCAGGACGCGTGTTTCGGGCAGGCGCTCCAGGATCATCTCGGTGGCAGTCAATCCGCCCAGGCCGGGCATGTTGAGGTCCATCAGCACCACGTCCGGTGCCAGCGTTACGGCGTTCTCTACTGCCTCCTGGCCGTTTCCGAGCGTTCCGACCACCAGGATATCGTCGTAGCTTTCGAGAATCGACTGGATGCCCTCGGCAACCATGGGGTGGTCATCCACAATCAGGACACGGACAGGCTCAACGTTCATGTTCCGGCCTTTCTTTTCGGCAATGCTTCCTCGCCGGGAGGCAACAGGTGGCTGAGCGGCAGGCTGACTTCGATAACCGTCCCGCTTTGTGCCCCGCGTGATGACAGGATGCGCAAAGTGCCGTCAAGCTGTTCGATCCGTTCCTGCATATTCCGCAAGCCAATACCACGGGCGATTTCCCCTGGCTGCGAGCGCAACCCGCGCCCGTTGTCGGCGATACGCATCGTCGCCCCCTTTTTGTGCCCGCGCAGGTCGATCGAGACATGCGTGGCACCGGAATGGCGTTCGATATTCGTCAAGGCTTCCTGCGCGATACGGTAAAGCGCGATCTTGCTGTCCTGATCCAACCTGTTGCGAAATACAACGGTGGTGAAATCGGTCTCGATGCCGGTACGCTCGCGAAAGTCGTCAGTCAGCGCCTTGAGGGCTGGACCAAGGCCCAGATCATCCAGAACACCCGGGCGAAGGTCGCGGCTGATCCGGCGCACTTCGGTGATAGCAGCCCCCAGATTTTCGATGCCTTTTTCCAACGGTTCGCGCGCGCCTTCGTCATCGCCGCGACCCAACCGCCGACGGGTGTTGTCCAGCGCATAACGGACGCCGACGAGGATCTGGCTGATACCGTCATGCAGTTCGCGGGCCACGCGGCCGCGTTCTTCTTCCTGCGCGTCGAAAACCCGCTGCGTCAGTTCCTTTAGCTTGGCATCCGCCAGCCGCCGCTCGCGGATGTTCAGCAACATGCCCGACAGGAACACGATCAAAAGCGCCGCCAGCACGATGGCCCCGATATAATAGAACGTGCGCTGGACCCTTGCCTCGACCTCGGCACGGGCGTTGGCAACCGTCGCCAGAATGTCGTCGATGAAGACGCCGGTGCCGACGGCCCATTGCCAGTCTTGCAGACCCACGACATAGGCGATCATCATCGCCTCTTCGCCGGTCGAGGGTTTTTCCCACATGAAACTGTGCCAACCTGCACCCTCGCGCGCAAGACGGATGAATTCATCAACGACGGGAATGCCATTGCTGTCGGTCAGCCCTTCCCAATTGCGGTTGATGAATTCGGTCTGCCGGGGACTGACCAGATTGGTGCCGTCATAGTCGTAGACGAAAAAGAACCCGTCCGTGCCATAGATCATCGCCGCCAGGATCTGCGCGACATGGATTTTGGCCTCCTGATCATCGGGCGAGGCGGGGCCGTAGATATAGCCGAACCCGTTGCGTGCCTGTGTCACGTAGTTCCGCAGTTCGTCCTTCTTGGTCTCGATCAGCCTCTTTTCCAGCGCCCTGATTTCGCGCTCGGCGGTTGCGCGGGCCTCGTACGCCACCATAACGGCAATCGCCGCCACCGCGACCACCAATGGGACAGCAGCGATCAAGGCCAGCTTCTGGGCGTAACTCAGCTTGATCAGTTCACGAAAAGACCGCATGCGCGAATCGTTACGCAATGGCGGCCGCAAAATCAAAAGGATTGCGGTATTTTTCGCCGCTCGCCCCGGCCAACACCGCTGGCCCGTTTCGTATCGGCGCAGGAAACCTGTGTTTATGGCCGAAAAAATGGGTGGTCTACGCAGTACTAGGTATTCACATCGGAATCGGTATCGCTAGGCTGACCTCACCTGAAACGATCCGTCCGAAGCCTTGCTTCGGGCAAGACTATCATAGGGGAGGACTACTCACATGGATCGTCGTTCATTTCTGAAAAATACCGCTTTGGGCGGTTCGGCGGCTGCCGCAACCGCGCTGGCGGCTCCGGCATATGCGCAGGGCAAGCGTACCCTGACGCTGGTCACCACCTGGGGCCGGGGCCTGGCGGGCGTGCACGATTCCGCGCAGCGCGCAGCCGACAATATCACCGCAATGTCCGATGGCCAGCTGACGGTTGATCTGAAGGCCGCCGGTGAACTGGTCGGCGCGTTCGAGGTTTTCGACGCTGTCACATCAGGCCAGGCTGACATGTATCACGGTGCCGACTACTACTTCGTCGGTCAGCATCCGGGCTACGCGTTCTTTACCGCCGTACCGTTCGGCATGACCGCGCAGGAACTGGTCAACTGGTACTATCAGGACGGCGGCATGGAACTGCATGACGAACTTGGCCAGATTTTTGGCCTCAAGTCGTTCCTGGCGGGCAACACCGGCGCTCAGGCGGGCGGCTGGTTCTCGAAAGAGATCAACAGTCCCGAAGATTTCAACGGTCTCAAGTTCCGCATGCCAGGTCTGGGCGGCAAGGCGCTGGGCAAGCTGGGCGCATCGGTGCAGAACATTCCGGGTTCCGAAGTGTATCAGGCGCTGTCGTCCGGCGCGATCGATGGCACCGAGTGGATCGGGCCGTGGGCCGACGAAAAGGCCGGTTTCCAGGAAATCACCAAGACTTACTATACCGCGGGCTTCCACGAGCCGGGTGCAGGTCTGTCGCTGGCAACCAACCGAGAAGTCTTTGAAAGCCTCAGCCCCGCGCATCAGAAAATCATCGAGATCGCGGCGGGCGAGTGCCACCAGTGGAACCTGGCGCAATTCCTGGCCAACAACGGTGCAGCCCTGCAGCGACTGCAGGCCGGTGGCGTCAAGATCATGGAATTCCCTGACAGTGTCTGGGATGCCTTTGGTCAGGCTTCGCAGGACGTCATGAACGAAAACATGGGAGATGAGCTGTTCAAGAAGATTCACGACAGCGCCATGGCATCCATGAAGTCGTCCTCTGCCTGGTTGAACCTGTCTTCAGGGGCCTATACCGCACAGCGCGACCGCGTTCTGGGCTAAGCCAATCTTCCCGAAATGAAAGTTCCCCCGCCGCGCGCGGGGGAGCATTTTCGGTTTTCCAAGTACGAACGAATGCCAGACAGGCACAGGCTTGGGAACTGACGAGACTCTGGGGACAACATGCAAGACGAAAACGGCACGTCGTTTTTCGGCGCCTTGTTCGACGGATTGATCTGGTTCTTTCTGAACATCGCCGAGGCATTTTACAACTTCGGATACGCGATCACGCATCCGCAGCTCTGGCTCAACTGGTCCGACAAGGAAGCGATCATGCGCTTTGTCTACTACGGGGGCTCGGTTGAGTTCTTCTTTGTCGTGTTCACGCTGTTTCTGCTGCTAACGGCTATTGGCCTCTACAAGCGCGAATTCATGTGGGGCATGGTTCGCGGGCTGGAGGGTTTTGCCAACACGACCGGGCGCTTCTTTGCCTGGGCCGGGTTGCTGATGGTGATCCAGCAGATCGTCATCGTCTTTATGCAACGGGTTTTTGCCCGCCCCGACATGGCCTTTGGTCTTGGCATCCCGTTCCAGATGGACATCAGTTGGTATGCCGAAGAGCTGAAGCTCTATAACGCGATGGTTGTTTGCCTGTGCGCGACATACACATTCGTGCAGGGCGGGCATGTGCGCGTCGATCTGATCTATGCCGGCCTCAGCCACCGCGGCAAGCGCGTCGTGGATATGTTCGGGTCGCTTTTGTTCATGATGCCCATGGCGGTGCTGGTCTGGCTTTACGGCTGGTACTTCCTGTGGCGGCACCTGATCGTGCCGAACCCGTCCGCCAGCGATACGTTGGACAGGCTGCTCATGAAATCTCGCGCGCTTCGCTGGAATGTGGAAACCATCGGCTTCAGCCCAAACGGATTCAACGGGTACTTCCTGTTCAAGATCCTGCTGGTTTCTTTCGCAGCCATGGTCTTTCTGCACGCAATCGCCTTTTTCTACCGCTCGTATCTCGAATTCGTGGAAGGGCCGGAAAGTGCGGACAAATACCTCGACAAGGATACCCTTGGCGAGGGCGAAGAAGCCTATGAAGGCGCTCATTAAGTACGGGGACTAGAGAATATGCTATTCGGTCTTGATGGCGTCGAAATCGGCCTCATAATCGTGTTTCTTTGCCTTTTCGGAGGCATCCTGAGCGGCTTCCCGGTGGCTTTTGCCATCGGTGGCGCCGGTATCATCTCGTTCGGTATCATCGCCGCGCTCGACAGTGCCGGTATGCTGGTGCATCAGGCGATCGACACGGGCTCGCAAATGTATGCCGACCTGATCGCGTCAGGGGTACGACCCGATTCGATCTCGGTCTTCCGATACCCGGATTTGCCACGCGTTGCCGAGCACGTCTTTGTCGGCGGTTGGGAAACTGCGCTGGATCGCAATGTTTCCTTCATCGTCAACCGCATGAACGAGCGCGTGCTGGCGGGGCAATCCATTGAAACGCTTCTGGCGGTGCTGATGTTCGTCCTGATGGGCATTACCCTGGAACGCTCCAAGATCGCCAACGATCTGCTGACCACCATGGCGCGTGTCTTTGGCCCGCTCCCCGGCGGCCTCGCGGTGTCCATCGTGGTGGTGGGCGCGTTTCTGGCCGCCTCCACGGGTATCGTCGGCGCCACCGTGGTGACCATGGGCCTGTTGGCCTTGCCCACCATGTTGCGCAACAACTATTCTCCGGAACTTGCGACCGGCGTCATCGCCGCGTCGGGCACGTTGGGACAGATTATCCCGCCTTCTATCGTGATCGTTCTGCTGGGCACCCTCGCGGGTGATCTCTACTCCACCGCGCAGGAAACCCGGGCTGCGGCCGCAGGTTGCTCCGATGCACTGACCTATCTGGGTGAGCCCGCCGTGGTTTCGGTCGGCACTCTGTTCCAGGCCGCCCTGCTGCCAGGGATCATGCTGGCAATCCTCTACGCGCTCTATGCATTCGGCTATGCCCTGCTGAACCCCGAACACGCGCCAGCCGTCGCGATGTCGGGCGGCACCGGTGAGCCGATCACGCGCGCCGAAGGGCTGACATGGCTGCTGGCCGCTCCGCTCGGGCTGATCGTGGGTGCGGTCCTGATGGGAAGCGTTGGGCTGATCGGAACTCAGGATGTCTCGGTCTCCGGCTTCTCGGATATCTCCGAGGGCGCTTCGCTGCGCACCAATGTGTCTGCCGAATGCAAGGCCTCAATGATCGAGTTGCATGGACAGTCGGCCTGGGATCAGGCCGTCACGGAACAGGCGCAGATCGATGCCGCCGGGGGCGTTGAGGCCTCGCACAAGCTGAGTGACGAGGAACTGGCCGAGGCCCGTGCCGCCAAGATCGCGGCCGCCGCTCCAATCGGAACGGGTGTTGCCGTGATCGTTGTCCTGCTTGGGCTGACGCTGATCCTGGGTCGGGGAATTGCACCGTCGCGGCCCACGGCGCCGTTGATACTCGGGGCTCTGGGCTTGTTGGGCATGGTGCTTGTCGACATCCTTGCCGTTGCTCCGACAACCTCGTCCGGTGTGACATTCGTCCTGCTGGCGCTGCCGTTCCTGCTGGCGCTCTATGGCTGCAAAGAAGCAGCCGCACGCTGTGCAAGCAATGAACTGATCCGGGTGGTTTTCCCACCGCTGGTTCTGATCATCGCGGTTCTTGGCTCGATCCTGGGCGGTATTACCAACCCGACACCCGCAGCCGCGCTTGGGGCGGGCGGGGCCATCATGCTGGCGGCCTATCGCAAGCTTCAGGATCAGGGTCGGTCCGGCCGGGTCATCATCTGGTCGACCTTCGCGATCATCATCTGCTTGTTGATCGGCGTGAACTTTGACCTGCGCATCAACCAGGGTGATGTCAGCGTCGAATCGTGGATCGCCTTCTTTGCGGCTTATGCGACCTACATCTACGCTCTGTTCGGGCTGCTGTTCGGCTGTTGGGTTCTGTTCACAAGCGGCGTTTTGACACCTGTTGTGCGTGAGACCGCAAAAGTGACCTCGATGGTTTTCACCATCCTGATCGGGTCGCAACTGCTGAACCTGGTGGTGATCTCGTTCGGGGGCGAGCACTATATCCAGCAGTTCCTGAAGAGCTTCGACAATGAGTTTACGGTCTTCCTGATCGTGATGCTGGTGCTGTTCATCCTGGGCTTCGTCCTGGACTTCCTCGAGATCATCTACATCGTGATCCCGATCGTGGGGCCGGTGATTTATGGCGGGTCGTTCGATCCGAAATGGGTCACGATCATGGTGGCAGTAAACCTGCAAACCTCGTTCCTGACCCCACCATTCGGCTTTGCGCTGTTCTACTTGCGAGGGGTGGCACCCAAAGAGGTCACAACCGGTCACATCTACCGGGGGATCGTGCCATTCGTCATCATTCAGGTGGTGGGGATCGGTATCCTGTGGTTCTTCCCGGCCATCGTGACAATCGTACCGGCACTGATCCCGAACTGATTGCGGGAGTGAATGCTGAAACGAAATGGGAGCCTTCGGGCTCCCGTTTTTTGTCGGTATATAAGGTGTTGCGCTTTCATGCCTCGCAGCTTTGCCAGGCAGTATTTCTGGTTTGTGTCAGGTGAACTGCAACAAATCCCAGCGGTTGCCGAACGGGTCACGCCAGACGGCGACCTTGCCATAGGGTTCCCGGCGGGGTGCTTCTTCAAAATCCACGCCTTTTTCCAACATCGCCGCGTGATCGCGTTCGAAATTGTCGGTGGTCAGGAAAAAACCGACCCTGCCGCCGGTTTGGTTGCCAATGGCCGCGCACTGTCTGTCTCCATCAGCCTTGGCGAGTATCAGCGATCCGTCAGAGGCGCCCGGCGGCGCGATCCGAATCCAACGTTTACCGCCGCCCAGATCCTCGTCCTGCGTCAAAGTGAAACCCAGCGCTCCGACATAAAACGCGATGGCCGTATCATAATCGGGCACGACAAGCGTGACCGCGAACAGGGATTGCTGCATCCCGCCTCAACCCTTGGTCGGATGCCGGTCGGGCAGCTGGATATTCGCGACCTGTTCGGCAATCGGGTCGGTGGCCAGCGGGTGATGGGCAATATCCTCGTAGTGCCGGGGGTTCGTCACCTTTTCCCAACGCCCCCCAAGATAGATCTCAAGGCCAGAGAACTTGGCCTTGTATCCCATCTTTGAACTTCCCGGCACCCAATAACCCAGATAGACATAGGGCAACCCGGCCTCGCGGGCGATGTCGATATGATCGAGGATCATGTAGGTGCCCAGTGAGTTTTGAGGCTGGTGCGGGTCATAGAAAGAATAGACCATGCTCAGCCCGTCTTCGAGGACATCAGTCAGGCTGACGGCAGTCAGGTCGCCGGTACGACGGTCGGAATATTCGACGACACGGCTGCGGATCGGGGTTTCCTCGATCATCGCGGCAAACTCGAACACGTCCATATCGGCCATCCCGCCATCAGCATGCCGGGTGTCCAGATATCTTCGGAACAGTTCGTACTGATCGTCCGTTGCCCAGGGCGACATGGCGCGCCGTTCCAGATGCTCGTTGCGTTTGGCGGTCCGCTTCTGGCTTTTGCCGGGGCTGAAGACGGAAACGTCGATCCGGGCAGACAGGCAGGCGGAACATTCGGTGCACGAGGGCCGGTACAACACGTTCTGCGAGCGGCGAAAGCCTTGCTGCGACAGGGAATCGTTCAATCTGTTTGCGCCTTCGCCCTGTAAGGCGGTGAACAATTTCCGCTCCATCCGGTCCTCAAGATAAGGACACGGCTGGGGGGCCGTCACATAGAATTGTGGCGCTATCGGCAGCGTATGGCGCATGCAGGTTCCGTGTTTGCTTGGGGGATGATACCAATCGTTTCGAAACCCGCCAAGGATTCAATGCACTGTTTTCAGGCGATTGCCCGCCGGTTCAATGCCACCGTTCCCAGAAACGCATCGGTCAGGCCCTGACAGCGAGCGCTGGTCAGCATCATGATCACCGACACGACCTGGATAACCGGGAAGGCCATGCTGACGAAATAGCCAGCGGTATGCGCGATTGCCTTTCCTGCATCCATCCGCGCCCCAAACGTATCGCGCAGTTCGATCCCCATGAACCGCATCCCCCATGTGGCCGACCCGTTGGCGATGGTGGCGACACGATAGACAAAGCTGACCAGCATAAAGATCAAGGCAACAAAGAACAGGCCAAGGCCCACGGTCAGCAATACGGCGAACATGGTGAAGGTCGATATGACGACGACGTCGATCAACCACGCAACAAAGCGTTTGATCGCCACGCTCTGATAGAATTGGGGCTGGCGGTCAGGGTCGGGCAAATGGTTCATTTTGATCGTCCTAAGAAACTGGGGCGACGAACCCCGCCCGGCGAAGCCGGACAGGGCGGTTTTTTGGTCAGACGTCGTCTTTCGGTGCATCCGTATCGTCGCGAGATGCACGGTCATCGCGAGCTGCACGCACTCGTTCGTCCATGAACTGGTCGAATTCGGCCTTGTCTTTGGCCTCACGCAAACGTCTGAGGAATTCTTCAAAATCCTGCTGTTCGCGTTCCAGCCGCGCCAGGGTGTCGGCCTTGTAGGCATCGAACGCGCTGTTGCCCGAAGGTTTCATGGCGCTCATGTGACTGTGCCAGTTTTTGCGGCGGCTGCAGGATTTGCTGAACATGCGTTTGCTCCAGATCATATAGGCGAGAAGGGCCAGGCCGATGGGCCAGAAGAAGACAAAGCCAAGGACCATCGCGGCGATCCAGGCGCCTTTGCCTTTGCTGTCAAGCCAGGCTTCGCTACGATAAAGCCATCCCGGATGAGCGGGAGGGACGGGGTCGGACAATGTGGACATCTGGGCTCTCCTGATTGATGTAAACACCTTTCACATTGATCAAGATGGGGAAGGGAAAGGGGAATGCAAGAGGTAATGTGAAAAAGATTTACATTTGTGTCACCCACCGATTGAACATTCGCCACCTACCATGGCAACAAAGGGAAAGATCGGGCTGCTGCACAGGTCGGTTGGATGTGTTAGATGCTGTGCGCTTGAATCAGAAACCTCCGAAAACCCACGAAGACTGCTCGATTGCGCTGGGTTCCAACATAACGTGGCCGTGATGACGATTGAGGCAGTAGGACAGAAAACCGACCCGCAATAAGCGTCCATGCTCTCCGTCGCCCCTATGGTGGGGTGAGGGTATAGATGTTTAATTTCAGTTAGTTAAGTGGCATCTTGTGCAGTGTGTGTGCAACATGAAATCGCCTTCTGGCGCGCTCCGTAAGGCGTTTGGCGGCTGTGCGGATTTAGTCAAATAAAAGAGCGTAAGAACCAAAACAACTTGGGGGCCTTGTGAACCCTGCAACGGGACATAGCCAGCTGTCCCCAGCCGAGCAGATTTGTTATGAGTGATTTGACGATGGGATTAGGGCAGGGGCGACATCAGCCTTTGCTCGTCGCCCTTTGATCAGTTCTTGACACGCGACTAATCGAGCAATGAGTGAAAGCGGACCTTTTCCACACTCGAGGCGAATGTTTCAGATGCGGGACAATCCTGCCGTTAGCACATCCTCCGTTGTAGAGTCGACCAGGCCGTACCGGTCACCCTAGCCGGTGTGCTTTCTCCCGCCCTGTACGCCTTCCGAATAGAACCAATCGTCGGGATAGGGATACCACCAGTCTGCTTCCTTCGCCTTCGGGTCGATCACGACCATCTTGGATCGCCTGAAGGCTTCGAGTCCCTGAAGGCCTAGCATGCGCCCAAGCCCAGAATTCTTGACGCCGCCAAAAGGCAAGGCATCGTTGTCCACCAGCGGGTTGTTGACCCAGACCATCCCCACCTGTAGTTCATTCACCCCCTGAAATGCCTCGTTCAAGTCGCTGGTAAACAGGCATCCGCCGAGACCGAACTGTGACGCGTTTGCCAGTTCAAGCGCTTGGTCAAAGTCGCTCACCCGAATGACCGAGGCGACTGGCCCAAAGACCTCTTCCCGAGTTAGCGCCATTTCTGTCGTCACGCCGGTCAGAATCGTTGGCTCGAAAAACCAACCCGGTCCGGCGTCATCCGGGATACCGCCTCCTACCTCAACCACCGCGCCTTTCTCTGTTGCATCGCGCACCAGCCGCTCGACCTTGTCGCGCGCCTCCTTGGAGGCCAACGGTCCGATTTCCGCCACCCCCATACCGTCGCCGATGCGCAGTTTCCGGGTTCGGGCCACGAACTCATCGACAAAATCGTCGTATACGTCATCCACCACAAAAATCCGTTCAGACGATGTGCAAACCTGACCCGATTGCAAAAAGGCGGCGGTAACCGCCCCGGCAGCAGCGACCGCGATGTCGGCGTGTTTACTGACGATCAGCGGGTCGCTTCCTCCAGCCTCGATCACTGCGGGTTTCAGGTTTTCCGCTGCGGCCATTGCCACCGCACGACCTGTCGGCACGGACCCGGTAAAGGCGACCACGTGGGTTTTGGGGCTAGCAATGAGTTGCTTGCCCACGTCTGCCCCACCTGGCAGGCAGGCAATCAGGTCTTCGGGAAGAGCTCGGAAAAACTCCATGAAGGCCATCGTGCACAATGTTCCTGCGGGCGAGGCCTTCAACACAACGCCGTTGCCTGCTGCAAGCGATGCCGCCATCGACCAGCACCCAAGAATGAGAGGAAAATTGTACGGAACCACGTGCACCGACACACCGTAGGGTTCGTATGTCTGATACTGGAAAGATCCGGTCTGCATCGTGCCGGCTATCTTGCCTGCGTCATTGCGAGCCATCTCGGCGTAGTACCGGAACACCGGCGGGATGTTCGCGATTTCACCGATGGATTCCGGATACGGCTTCCCCGTTTCCAACGTCATCAGACGGGCGACCTCATGCATGTCGCCGCTTTCGATGTCGTTGGCAATCTGGTGCAATACCCGCGCGCGAGACTTGCAGTCCATTGCAGACCACTTCCTTTGCGCCGCATTGACCCGATCCAGAACCTGGTCCACGATCTGCGGCGACGGTTCACCAAAAATCCCGACGGGCTGCAAAGTTGACGGATTGACCAGCGTGGTCCCACCATCCTGCAACGGAACATGCCTGGGGTTGAGGTAGTAGCTGGATTGGAACGGGTCACGCATTGGGCAGTCCCCTTGTTTGACAGGCATTGCGCCGTTAGCGGATCATGTACACTTTCTTGACCGTCTCGTGGACGGTGCAGACGCCTTTCCAGTCCTGCGGAAAAAAGGCCACCGTATCGGGCGTGATCTCAATTACCTCGCCGCTTTCATGGACATATGTACAACGACCTTCCAGAAAGTGGCAGAACTCGTCCTTGGTGACGTGACATTCCCACTTACCGGGAGTGCAGACCCAAAGGCCGCATTCGGACTGGCCGTCAGGCCCCTTGTGGATCAGCTTTCCCGACGTGCAGGATTGCCCTTCGATCATTGTCGGGATTACCCCCCAATCGACAAGGTCAGTCTGCTGGAGCGGGTTTTGCATACGTGGCGTGGTCATGATTCAGGTTCGCGATCCGTTAGGTAGTAGGTGTTGCGCAATGTTTCCTCGACCGTGCATTCCCCTATCCAACCGGCGGGGAATAGTACGGCCGTTCCGGGCGTGATTTCGATGCTTTCGCCTGTATCCGACCGATAGACCGCGCGGCCCTGCACAAAATAGCAGAACTCGTCACGCGGTATCGTTAGGCGCCAGCGGCCTGGAGTGCAGACCCATGCGCCGATCTCCGGCCGGTTGTCCGGGCCCTTGTGAACCAGCAAGCCCGATGAATGCGACTGGCCTTCAATCATGTCCGGCTGTAGCCCCCAGTCCGTGAGGTCAGCGCGGGTCGAGATTTCGGAAAGATGCGGGGCGCTGCTCATTCCGCGGCTTTCAGGATGTCGTCAAGAATGCCAGCTGCCTTGGTCGGGCCATGCCGTGACTGCATGTGCGCAGAGGTTGCCGCCATCTTCGCCTGTATGGCTGGATCGTTGATGCATTTGTCGAGGGCAATAGCCAATTCATCATCGGTCCAGTCGTATCGGTGAAACCCGAACCCGTGGCCGGTTTCCTGAACACGAGTGGCGTTATCGTGGCCGTCCCAGACATAGGGCATAATGATTGCTGCTTTGCCGAAATACAGGCACTCGGTGAACGAGTTGTTACCGCCATGATGTATCACCGCGTCAACCTGCGGAATTACCGAAGGCTGGGGATACCAGCTCTGTATGTGCACGTTGTCGGGAATGTCTGTGTATTCGTCCATGTAATCCCCGACATTTACGAGCGCCCGGTAGGGCAACCTGGAAATGGTCGAAATGATCCTCTTTAGCAGGTCGGTGTCGCCTGCGCCAAGCGACCCGAAAGATACATAGAGAAGTGGTTTGTCATTGTTGGACTTAAACGATGGCACCTCAAAGGGTTCTTCTTCGCGTACGCAACCTTCAAGATACTGGAAGCGGTTTGGGTCCAGTGGGTTCTGCCGTTCGTATTTTGCCGGCTCGGGATAAAGCAGAAGGTTCATTGTGGGCGACGCTTCGAAAAACTCTCCAATCGGATAGGCGCCTTCGTTGCATCTGGCCAGGAACGCATTGTAGTCGTCGTGGATCGGCTTGATCACCTCGTGGAACTTTGCCTCATAGGCCTCCATGCCCTCGCGGTCATCCACCCGGCAGCCCGATAAGTGTGGCGGCACAATCGGGTCAGGGATTTCATTTTCGGAACATGAGATGATCCGTACCCACGGCACGCCGAACTGCTTGATGGCTGGGAACATAATGACATTATCCACGCAGATCATATCTGGTTTGATTTTTGCCAGTACCCCCGGCAGATCTTTTTGCGCCCATTTTGCGCTGTCGACGATCGCCTCCCAGCAATCCTTGACGTAGTTATCGATTTGGTCAATCGGGCTTTTGCGAAAATTCGGGATGTGGCCGTTGATGAAATCCTCCCAGAACTTTGCCATCGCTTCGGGTTCCATCGGCTCGGAAAGGGCAACGGGATGCGCCTCAAACCCATAACCTTCATATACCTCGACAAAGCCAGGATCGCTCAGAAATACTGCCTTGTGGCCCAGTTTCTCGCAGGCCTGCGCGATGCCAACCGAATTCAGCGCAGGGCCAAAGGCAGCTTCGGGGAAGAAGGCGATGGTTTTCTGTGACATTGTAGGTCTCCGGTTAGATTTGGCTTAGCAGTTGGGCAGGATGCGGGAATGTTTCGCATCCCATACGCAGTGGACATCCTGACCCGGCTGGATACTTTCACGGTCGGCTTGGCTGGCGGGAATGCGGGCGGACAGGGTGCTCCTCCCGCCGCGAACGCGCACATGCACACCCAGGTCTGACCCGTGATAGGCGACTTCCTCGACAGTGCCGGGAATGCAGTTGCGTCCATCTTGAGGGGCGGTCTGCATCAGGCTGACCCGTTCCGGGCGCACAGCAATCGTGGCAGCACCGCGCAGCTCGGAAACGCCCCTCAGCATTCCCGCCCCGTGGACATCGACACCGCCGTCGACGGCGTTGCCATCCAGAAAGTTCATCACGCCGATAAAATCTGCAACAAAGCGCGATCCGGGGTGTTCGTAGAGCTCGTGAGGAGTACCGACCTGCGCCAGCTTGCCATCATGCAAGACCGCGATCCGGTCGGCCATGACGAGGGCCTCTTCCTGATCATGGGTCACAATCAGAAATGTAATCCCCACCTCGTGCTGCAACCGTTTGAGCTCCAGCTGCATCTCTTCTCGTAGTTTCTTGTCCAGAGCTGAAAGGGGCTCATCCAGCAACAGGACCTTTGGCCTTTTGACCAGCGCGCGCGCCAAAGCAACCCGCTGTCGCTGCCCACCAGAAAGCTGATCCGGCTTGCGCCCGGCAAATCCCGAAAGTTTCGCACTTTCCAGAACCTCGGCCACTCGCGTGGCAATTTCGTCCTTGGGTAATTTCTCCATCTCTAACCCATAGGCGACGTTTTTTTCGACGCTCATGTGCGGAAACAAGGCATAGGACTGGAACATCAGGTTCAAGGGCCGCCTGCTGGGGCGTATGTTTGTCACGTCCTGCCCGGCAACGATTACCTGTCCTTCCTGTGGTGTTTCGAACCCCGCCAGCGTCCGCAACAGTGTGGTCTTGCCGCAGCCCGATGGGCCCAGAAGTGCAAAGAACTCGTTGTCGCGAATATCCAGTGAAACGTTGTCGATCGCAGTAACCAAACCGTATCGCTTGGTTATATTCCTGAGTTGAACCCCTTGGCTCATCGGCTGAAAACCTCTTTGTCGGCACGCTGCGCGAAGAAGACCAGCGTGAACGAAACGAACATGACGATGGTAGCCATCGCATTGATTTCCGGCGTGACGCCAAAGCGGATCATTGCGTAAATCTGCATCGGCAACGTGGTCGAGGATTGCCCGGCACCGGCGGTGAAAAAGGCAATAATGAATTCGTCCACTGACAGGGTGAAAGACAACAGCGCCCCGGCGATAACCCCCGGCGCGATGGCGGGCAGCAGGATGCGGCGAAAGGTAGTGAATTCGCTGGCCCCAAGGTCGGCACTGGCCTCAAGTATCGAATGGTCGAAATTGCGCATCCGCGTACGCACCACGGCGACAACAAAGGCTATGTTAAATACGACATGGCTGAGGATGATCGAATGAAGCCCGAGCGTCATGTTGAGCAGTGTGAAAAAGGACAAGAGCGCAATGGCTAGAACTATGTCGGGGATGATCATCGGCGCGAACAGAACCGCGTCTAGAACTGAAGAATTGCGCCGTGTCTCGACGCCGACCGCTAAAAGCGTGCCGATTATTGTCGCCAGAACGGTCGAGATCAAGGCCACGATGAGCGTGTTGCGCGCCGCCGACAGTATTGGATCCGCGGTAAACAACTTGCCGTACCATTCCAACGAAAATCCGGTCCACACAGTTGGAAGTCCGGCCCGGTTAAAGCTTAGCGCCATGAGCACAAGGATTGGCACATAGAGAAACGTGTAAAACAAAACCAGGTGCAGCTTCAGGCCCATGTTGGCTCGGTTCCGCATCAGTCCTGCCCTCTCTGTCCTGCTGCGCGATTGGCCAATACCGCCTGAGCGAACAAAAGCCCCATCATGATCGCAATCAGGAGCATCGACAGGGTTGCTCCGAACGGCCAGTCGCGGGCGCTCAGGAACTGGTCATAGATCAGGTTTCCAACCATCTGAAGTCGCCCGCCACCAAGCAAATCGGGCGTTATGAAATTGCCGATCGACAGCACAAATACAAAAACACCACCTGCCGCGACGCCCGAAATGGTCTGTGGCAGTATCACCCGGTAGAAAGTGGTCCAAGCGGGCGCTCCAAGATCTTCCGAGGCTTCTATGGTTTCGACGTTTATTCGATTCAGCGATGAATAGATCGCAAGAACCACAAAGGGGGTGTAGTTGTAGACAAGCCCAACGATCACAGCGAAATTATTATAAAGCAGAGACAACGGCTCATCGATCAAGCCGGCCCCCTGCAGGGTATTGTTGATCAACCCCTCGCGGTTCAGCATCACGATCCAAGCGTAAGTGCGGATTAGGTAGTTGGACCAGAACGGCAGGATCACCAAGATCAGCAAACCGGTCTGCCAACGGCGCGGCGCCAGCGTGATAGCATAGGCCGCCGGATAGGCGATCAGGATGGCGATCATGGTGGCCAGAAATGCAATCTTGGCTGAGCGCAGGAAGATCCCAAGGTAAAGAGGGTCGGCGGCCCGCACAAAATTTTCAAACGTAAAGACGTAGTCGATGCCGCCATAGACGCCGCGTTCAAAGAACGCATAGGTGAAAATGAGGCCGCACGGCACCACCATCAGAAGTGCAAGCCAACCCAGGCCCGGCCCCAGCAAGATCACCGATTTCAGTCGATTGGTCATATACTTGGCAATCTGTGGAATAGTGTCGTATAGGGCCGACCCTTTGTTCGGGTCGGGCTTTGCTCAGGGTTCGATCACTTACTGTGCGGCCATGATTTCGGTCACGGTCCGTGCAAAGGGTTTCTGGCCATTGCCGAGATCGCGCAACTGCTCGTACTTGGTAAGGTCTGCAGGCGACATTCCCATGTTCGGGAAGGTTTCGATCAAGGACGGGTCCAGTGCCTCCATCGCAGCCTTGTTCGGCGTTTTGTACAGGATATTGCTGGCAACCCAGACACCGACATCCGCGCCTAAGACATAGTTCACAAAAGCATGCGCCGCGTCTTTGTTTTTAGATGCATCTGTGATGACTAGCGCATCTACCCACAGATCCGATCCTTCTGATGGAATCGTGTACTTGATGTCTGCGTTCTCACCGATGCCGTAGTTACACCAGCCATCCCAGGCGTGAACCATCGTTGCCTCGCCCGATACCAACTTCAGATAAAAAGTTGCATCGTCGTAGGCCAGCAGATCCTGCTTCGCCGCAACCAGCAGGTCCTTTGCAGCCGCCAACGTCTCGTCCGACGTATCATTCAGAGACTTTCCGAGGGCTAGCGCGGCAGCCCCCATCAGCCAACGATCCGTAGAGAGCATTGTCACTTTGCCTTTGAGGTCGTCAGAGGGTTTGAGCAGATCGTTCCACGAAGTCGGTTCTGCCATCAGGTCTGACCGGTAGCATAAGCCCGTCGTGCCCCAGGCGTATGGCATTGAATAGTCGTTGCCCGGATCATGAGCCAATTCTTTAGCTTCGTCATACAGGTTGGACGCATTTGGAACCTTATCGTGGTCGATAGCAGCCACCAGCCCCAAGTTGTTTAATGCTTCGGCAAAAGGCGACGAGACGAAAAGAACGTCGTAGCCCTTACCGCCACCAGCTACGACCTTGCCCATGATTTCTTCGTTGGTGCCATGAACCGAGAGCTCGGCCTCTATACCAGTTTCCTTCGTGAAATTCTCGAGCAGGTCCGGCGGCATGTAGCCGTCCCAGTTCGAGATGACGATTTTCTCTGCTTGGGCCGCTCCGGCGAATACACTGAGTGCGCAGACCGCCCCGGCGGTGAGCCAAGCAAATGGCAAACGGAACGAATTGGTGAACTTGTTGGTCATGTCTTCCTCCCTTGACATTCGCGCTCGCTTCTGGGGCGAGATATATGATGCAATCACGGTATTTTTTGATGAATTAAAACTCAACAATTTTTTGAATCATTTTTGTGTGGCTCGGTGAGGTCATTTAAGATACGGTTTTTATTGTATATTAGTTGGGTATGACGAAAGCGTCCTTCTTATGCCGCCAAGCAAACACTTGAAACTTGCCCAAAAAATACTGGATGTCGCGATGGATCTCGATTTGCATCAGGGTGACAGGCTGGTGGAAAAAACCCTTGCTGATTCGTGCAGCGTCTCTCGCACTCCGGTCAGATCCGCATTGAGGCTGCTGGAGCAGGAGGGGATGGCACGCAAAGCGGCAGAAGGCGGGTTTGTTCTGGAATGTGAACCCGAGAAGGGGCATTCGGTACTCAACCAGCATGCGGTCGGAGCTGGTGCCGATCTCGCCAGTGCCATCCTACGCGATCGCGGCGCCCGACGCCTGGGCGGCTCCATCAATGTCACGGACCTGATCCGGAGATATTCGGTTTCCCGCAGCGCTGCACAGCGTGCGCTCGAAGCTCTCCTGGCCCAAGGCGTGATTCAGAAAGCCGAAGGTCAATCCTGGGTGTTCACGCGCATGCCCGGAGACCGTTCTGGACGAATTGAGAGCTACGAATTTCGTCTGATACTGGAACCGCAGGCCATTCTGTCCGACGGTTTCAAGTTGGACACCAAGCGCGCCGATCTGGTCCGCAGCCAGACCGAAGCGCTTCTGGCGCAGTCGGAAAACTCTTTCAATAGCCAGGATTTCCAAGACGCGGATCTTGCCTTTCACAAGCTCATCGCTCGATCGTCCGGAAACCAGTATCTAGCTTCTGCTCTCATGGCCCATCATGGGTTGCGCCACCTGCCAGGCGGATCATTCGGTATGATCGACTTTCGGATGAGGCAGGCGCTCGATGAACATCTGCGTATACTTGATTTCATAGCGCAGGGTCATTTCGACCTTGCTGCGGATCTGATGAGGGTGCATTTGCGGCTTTCAATGAACCAAAGACCCAGCGTCGCCAATCGTGGTGCTCCGGCGCTAGTCCAAGCGACTCGCGGGTCAATCCGGTGAGTGAATGATGAACCGCAAGGAAGCACCCGTAATCGCGTTTTTCCCCGAAGCTAGTTTTGGGGCTGCACTGAATTGTGTGGGGATCGCTCAGGAACTTCGCGCAATGGGTGCACACCCCGTTTTCCTGACCCACGGTGGCTTTGGTGGCGTATTCGCAGATTACGGTTTTGACGAGTTCGCCGTCCCTGTTCAGTCAGAGTTGACAGAAGAGGAAACCCAGACCTACTGGCAGGAATTCCTGAGCCATCATCTGCCGCATTTTGACATGCATCCAACTGACCAACTGACCACCTATGTAGAGCCCGTTTGGAACGCAATCGTCGAGACTGCGGAATCGGTTGAGCAGGGGTTGGAAACGGCGCTAGAGCGGATCAACCCGGATGTTGTCGTCCTCGACAACGTCATCATGTTCCCGGCCATCGTACGATCCGAGCGCCCATGGGTCAGGGTCATTTCTTGCGCGGAAACCGAGTTGCCAGACAACTGCCTACCGCCGTACCTGTCCGGCTTGCCGGCATCTGACGCTGCCGGGTGCGCGGCATTCCGGAACCAGTACCTGGAGACCCTTGGCCCAATTCATGCTCGCTACAACAAATTTCGCATGGATCGGGGACTTGGGCTATTGCCTAAAGGTGAGTTCCTAGAAACATCACCGCATCAAAACCTTCTTTTGGCGCCATCTATAATTCGCCATGATCGTGATCAGGCGCTGAGTCCTGGACAATTCACCTTTCTCGAAGGCTGCGTACGCCAGGAAGGTCCCTACCGTGTACCTCAGATGCCCCGTAACGACGGGCCTCTGGTGTATGTGAGTTTTGGTAGCCTGGGTGCTATGGATGTCACTTTTTTTGAAAGCCTGTTCGACGTATTCAAGAAAATGGACATGAGGTTTCTGGTCAATGTCGGGGCCCAGATCGATGCCTATTCCAGAGTACCAGACAATGTTCATCTGCAGGAATGGTTCCCGCAGCCGTCCGTGGTTGAACAATGCGATCTGTTTATTCACCACGGCGGCAACAACAGCTTTTGCGAAGCGCTGTATTTCGGGGTCCCGTCGCTGATCCTTCCCTATTGCTGGGACGGACACGATAACGCCCAGCGGGCAGTTGAAACCAGTGTCGGACTCAGGGTAAATCGATGGGATTGGACACCGGAGCAGTTGGAGAATACGATTAACCAACTACTTGGGGACGCGGAGATGAAGACCCGGCTGGCTGCGAACTCAGAGATCATGCAGTTGAAAAAGTCGGTTCCGTTAGCTGCTCAAAAAATTCTGGATTGTGTAAAACCTAACCGAATCTAGTTTATTCCCGTCGGTCATCCGTTTTGTCATGAAGGATGGAAGGGTACATCGCAACGAACTCTAAATCACTGAACCTAAAGGGCTCTGATGATGTGACCGCCCCCCGACGGCATCATTGTGCCAAGGTGGGTCTGCAACGATCCACAAAGGAGAGCGGTCATGTCAGAGATTATCACGGTCGGGCTCGATCTGGCGAAGAATGTGTTTCAGGCCCACGGGGCAGATGCAGCGGGGCAGCCTATTCTGCGCAGGAAACTGCGTAGAGTTCAGGTGCTGACCTTCTTCAGCGAGTTGCAGCCCTGTGTTGTCGCGATGGAAGCCTGTGGCGGCGCTCATTTCTGGGGTCGCAAGATCGGCAAGCTGGGTCATGAGGTGCGGCTCATCCCACCCGCCGGGATCGTGTACATGCCGGTCTCGGCGCCGCTGTCGTCCATCACCGGCCGCACGGTGATGGAACTGAGCAGCGTGCGTCGCGCGATGTCCTCGGCCAGTTCCTCGATCGACACGCCCGCCTTGACGTGGCGCACGTTCGACTGGCTGAGCATCAGCTTGTTGAAGGGGATGTCGCGCGAGGCGCTGAGGGTGATTTTCTGTTGCTTGGTCATCGGGATATCTCCGCGACGGGCCAGCCGGGAGCCTCTCTCCCAACCTCCAAACCCGTCACGGAAAACCCGGCACCCCTCTCACTCTCTGGCTAATTCAAGCGTCTCAACAAGTCGGCAAGCAATTCAAGCTTGCACTTTGACCATGCAAGACAATGAAAGGTCGCACCGACTTGAAATGAAGAAAAAACTATGGAAAGCAATCTATCACTGGGTTTGCCTTCGCATTACCCCCAATACTCGACAGGTAAAAGTTCGCAACAAGAGCCCTTGCTGAAAAAATATCGCTACCTGTGAGCCAGATTTCCGTGGAATAGCGTCGCTCTTCCGTTCCACCAAAGTACACGGCTGGCATTGACTGACTGTACGTAAAGATCGGCGTCAGTTCTCCACTTGTATTTTCCAGGTACAAATCAGCATTGAACGTACCACTTTTCATTTTTACGCCATTTGAAAACGTAACCGTCAGGTTAATCGGGTATGTCCGCCAGTCATGATAGAAAACATACTCAAACCCTTCATCAGCGGCAGTGAACTGATAGAGCTTACCGTCTGGCGGGCGCACCTCTAGATCAATGTAGCCAAACATCTTATCGATGTAGATTCTTCGTCCTGTTGGATACTGCCCATCTCTACAGCGCATTTTTGCTTCAAAGTGCATTGCTGCTGGAAGTATTGCATCTCTCGAAAACGCGATTCTTTGCTCATTGATGACATCTTCAGAGGCAGGTTCTCCGAACAGTACTCCTGCCATCTGCGTGTGAACGTGATCGTTTGTGGGTGTCTCCACTTCATCCCTCCCGATAAAATTGAGATTTGGATGTTCACGCAGAATTTCGTCGATGTCGTGGTCTGCAAAGACTTTTGACCCATAAAGACCTAGCAACAGACTTAACGCAAAGCTCGGAAAACTGAATTTTCTGTACCTCCGTTTCATGCGTAGGTCCTTCTAGAAATTGCGGTTAGATTAGCACATGCGCTTCATCGGAAAATTCAGCCGATCAAGAATTAAATAGGGGTCTCATTTGGATCTGGCTCTTCGCCGTCATCCGCCAAGAATTTCTTGATTTCTTCTTCAGTCAAATTGTATTCAATTTCCTCACCAGTCTCGATATCTTCGCTATCAAGACTTGTAGGTCGAACAAAACCCCCGCGAGGAGGGGTGCCTGGGATCCCAACTCCAGTTGGGTCATGTCGAATAACGTCTACGTCTTCATCGACCGCCGTGGCATAAAGAACGTAGATAGGAAACTTCGAATGCCAACATTTGTAGCCTACGTGATAGTCTAGGTCCTTGTTGTTGCCCGCTCTGGTCCGACGAAATCGAACGCGTCCTGGTCCGCCATTCGCTCGGCTCTTTATCGTGAAGCACGCTTTCTCACCACCAATTGAGGTCCAAATTTTGTGTTCTGTCCCACGCGTAATGACGAATTTGGTACCCATCTTTATGTCCCCCGTTTTAAATCGCCTCTTGCAAGAGTATCTCGTCTAAACGTAGCACGTTGGGACTGATCCTGCACCTATTTCGCGGTCTCCAACAACGTTTTCGCCTTCCCCTCCATCACCAGCCGCGCATCCTGCTGCGGCCTCGACCGGGCGACCGCGGTGATCCCCTGCACGAAGTCGAAGACGCTCTCGGGCGGGCGGCCTTCCTCGGCCAGCACCGTCTCGACAATCCGACCCGTTTCCGCCTTTGAGAATCCGCGCTTGCGGAGGAAGTCCTGACGGTCCTCGTCCGACCGCGCGACGATCTTCTCCCGCGCCGCGCGGATATGCGTGTAGCGACGCAGCATTTTCCAATCCTTGTGGCCGGTGACCAGCGAGACCTGTTCAATGGCGAAGCCGGCCTCGAACAGGCGGCTTGTGCCCTCATGGCGTAGATCGTGGAAATGCAGGTCCTTCACGCTGACCTCGACGCAGGCGCGCCGGAAGGCGGTTCCGACCGATTTCGAGTTATAGGGAAAGATCCGGCCTCTTGCGTGCCCGAGTTCCTTGGCCTGTTCGGTGACCAATGCCCGGGCATCGAACCCCGTGGCGGCGAAGAGTGGGATCCGCTGGTCGTTCCCGGTCTTGTTGCGCGGGTCCTTTCTGTCGCGGATCATGAGCATCCGGCGGTCGACGTCGAGATCGGTCCATGCGACGCGGCAAATCTCGTCGAGCCGCATCGCCGTGGCCACCGCGAACTTCACGATCCGTGTCATCGGCAGGGTCAGGCGTCCGTTGTCATCGAAGCAACGGAAGAGGCGGTTCAATTCATCCGTGGTGGGGCGGCGGTCCCGCTCGGTGCCTTTGCCGATCAGGCCGAACCACTTGAGCGCGACACGTGCCAGATCAACGGGTTCCGGAGAAATGTCGAGCCCGTGCACGGCTGCCGCATGGGTGATGATCATCTTGATCACGCCGATATCGATGCTGAGGGTCACCGGACCGGCGCCTTGATCAGCGCGCGTCTTTCCATAGTCGATCAGCTTTTGCCGGTCGAGGTGCCCGATCTTCTCCTTGCCCAGATCGCGCTTGAGCGTCTTGAGCGTGGCGGCCTTGGCTCGCGACGCGGCGGTTTGCCTACCTCGCACATATCGATTATGTGGAGATCGATGAGATCGCCGAAGGTGGTCAGGCGGGAGACGGACGACTTGTTCGGCGCCAACCCCTGATCTACCCGGGTCTCCGCTAGGCGGGCCCAGCGATGGGCATCGTCGCGACGTAGAAACGTCTCGCTCGCGTAGCGGCCCTTTCGTCTGATCTGGACCCGGTATGCACCGGAGGGGAGCTTGGTGATGGAGGCCATTTTCGTGTGCGCTGTGTGTGCAATGAGTCGTCGTAGAGGGGCAAATTCGGGGATATTGGGGCGTATTCCAGCGTAGCAGAATCCGCCGCCAACAGTTTGAAGATAAACAAAAAATGAAAATAAATCAACACGCTAGATTATCCTGTGCCCCTATGATGGACTGGACGGACCGCCATTGTCGGTACCTGCACAGGTTATTGAGCCGCAATACCCTGCTTTACACGGAAATGGTCACGGCGCCTGCATTGGTGCGGGGTGGTGCGTTGCACCTGCTTGACTACAACACCGAAGAACACCCTGTGGCACTGCAACTGGGCGGTTCCGACCCCGAAGAACTGGCGCAGGCCGCGCGGTTGGGGGTGCAAGCCGGGTATGATGAAATAAACCTCAACTGCGGCTGTCCCTCTGACCGGGTGCAGTCCGGCACATTCGGCGCGGTGCTGATGCAAGAGCCGGATCGCGTCGCCGCCTGCGTTTCCTCCATGCGCGACGTGGTTGACGTGGACGTGACCGTGAAATGCCGCATCGGTGTCGATGACCAGGACCCCGATCAGGTACTGCCGGCCTTTCTGGAGAAGATTGCGCAGGCCGGGTGCGAGCGGGTCACCATTCATGCCCGCAAGGCGTGGTTGCAGGGCCTCAGCCCCAAGGAAAACCGTGATATCCCGCCTCTGGACTATGACCTCGTGCACCGGATGAAGCGCGATTTCCCACAGATGCACATCTCGATCAACGGAGGGATTTCGTCCTTGGCGCAGGCCAGAGCGCATCTTGAGGCCGGGCTGGACGGCGTGATGATCGGCCGCGCCGCCTATCACCAGCCGTCAGACATTCTTTGCGGGGCGGATCGCCAGATTTTCGGAACTGGTCAGATCACGAATCCGTTGGATGCGGTGGCCGGGATGTTGCCCTATATCGAACGGCATCTCAGCCGGGGCGGGCGTTTGCACCAGATTACCCGGCACATGCTGGGCCTGTTTGCCGGGCGTCCCGGCGCACGGGGCTGGCGGCGGGCCTTGTCCGAAGGGGCGGTGCGCGAAGGGGCCGGGCCGGAAGTGGTCGAGGCAGCCCTGAACCGGATCGCGCCTCTGGTCGGGACTGCACAAGCGGTGTAACAAGGCCCGCAGGCTGATCGGGAGGGGACGATGCCAGAGACGATGCTGTTGGTCCAGATGCTGGGCCTGTTGCTGGTGATCGGCGCCTTTGCGGGCGTTCTGGCAGGCCTGTTGGGTGTCGGCGGGGGTATCGTGCTTGTGCCTGCCTTTTTCTACACATTTCAAACTCTTGGCTATGGTGGTCCACAACTGATGCAGATGTGTCTGGCCACGTCGCTGGCCACGATTATCGTCACCTCGGTCCGCTCGGTTCTGAGCCACAACAAGAAGGGCGCGGTTGATTGGTCCATCCTGCGCGGCTGGGGGGCGGGGATCGCTCTGGGGGCAATCATCGGCGTTTTGGTGGCCTCGACCTTGCGGTCAGAGGCGTTGCAGGCGCTGTTCGGTGTGCTTGGTATGGTGATCGGCGCCTATCTGGGACTTGGCAAGTCCGAATGGCGCTTGGGCGATGCGATGCCCGGCGGTCTGCGCCGTATCGCATTGTCGCCGATGGTGGGGTTTCTATCGGTATTGATGGGGATCGGCGGCGGCAGTTTTGGTGTGCCGTTGATGAGCCTTTACAACACGCCGATTCACCGGGCGGTCGCAACTGCTGCCGGGTTTGGCGTAATCATCGCGGTGCCCGGCGTTCTGGGCTTTCTGTTTCTCGACATCGCACCTGAACACCGCCCACCCCTGACGTTTGGTGCGGTCAACCTGATTGCTTTTGGCATCGTTATCGCCATGACGCTGATCACCACGCCCTGGGGGGTCCGGCTGGCACATGCGATGGACCCCAAGCCGCTCAAACGGGTGTTCGCTGTGTTCCTGACGCTGGTGGCGCTCAACATGCTGCGCAAGGCGTTGGGATGGTAAACGACTTCTTTGTTCGCGGCTGGCTCCGCTTTCCCTATGATCCGGTTCTGGCAGACTGGGTCAGCCATGCCTTGCCCGCGGCGCAAAAATCGGTTCACGACCCGGCGCACGCCCAGTGGCATGATTGCGAAGGTACATGGTTCATTGGTGTCGATGCACTGGGCAATGATGCGCAGGGCAGGGTGGGCAACTCCGGCCCCTTGTCCGGCAATGCAGTGGATTTCATCACGCGACATCTTGGGTTTCACCCGCTGCACAAAGGTCAGGTTTCGGTGATTTACCCCGGCTATCCGCGCCCGCGCCGCGGCGAAGGCGAGGCGACCGCGCGATATCGCGTCAGACGCGACGCGGCGCATGTGGACGGGTTGAAACCCAGCGGCCCGGATCGCCGCCGCAAGGTTGACGAGCCGCACGCCTGGATCTTGGGTATTCCCCTGACCGAAACCAGCGCCGACGCAGCTCCCTTGGTGGTCTGGGAAGGCAGCCACAAGATCCTTGGCGACGCCTTTGCTCAGGCGCTCGCGGGCCTGCCGCGCGACACCCTTCACCTGGCCAATGTGACAGACATCTATCAACAGGCCCGGCGTGTTGTGTTCGACACCTGCCCCCGGATCGAGCTGCCCGCGCGCCCGGGCGAGGCCTACCTGCTGCACCGTCACACCCTGCACGGGGTCGCCCCCTGGGCCGATACCGCGACCGGCGGACCTGATGGCCGCATGATCGCCTATTTCCGCCCGGAATTGCCCGGAGGTGTGGCCGAATGGATCGAATCCCCGTAACCTTCCTGCAATTCTTTTTAATTGTGGGGATTTGAGACAATGATCAGCATCACGACCCAAATGGACGGCGCCTTGATCGAGGCGGAACTGTCCGGCGAAATCACCAGCGCCGACTATGCCGACACTCTGGTTCCGGCGGTCGAGGCCGCGCTTGCCGATCACGACCGTGTCCGTCTGCTGGTCATCATGGGGCAGGAGTTCAAGGGGTATGACCTGAGCGCAGCCTGGGCCGATACGATGCTGGGCCTCAGCCATTGGCGCGGCTTTGATCGGATTGCGGTCGTGGCCGATCAGAGGTGGGTGCAGAACGGCGTACGTCTGGCCGCGCCGATCCTGCCCTGTCCGGTGAGCGTGTTCGAACTGGCCGAGGTCGAAACCGCCCGCCGCTGGATTCGCGAGTCGCTGGGAACGATTCACGTTACCGATCTGGGCGGCCCGTGCATTCAGATCAAGCTGATGGGCAAGCTCGACCCCGAAGCCTATGAAGAGGCCGAAGGCGATCTGGACGCAATGATCCGCGCCAAGGACGGGTTCCGCCTTTTGATCAACCTGACCGAATTCGAAGGATGGCAAGGCCTGTCCGGACTGGCTGCGCATTTCCGGCTTGCCGGCAGCCACGTGGGCTTGTTGGACCGGGCTGCCATTGTCGGCGACAAGACCTGGCAGCGCATGGCCGAACGGGTGGGGCGACATATCGTCAACGCCAAGACACAGTTCTTTCCCGCCGCTGAACTGGACGCCGCCAAGGCCTGGCTCGCGGCAGGTTGATGCCGGGGCAATCATGAGTATCCGCACTGAACTGCAATCTCTCTTCGATCGTTATGTTTCGGCCTATCGCAAGGGCGATGCGGCGGGATGTTCAGCCTGTTTTACCGACAACGCCGAACTTTACTCGCCGTACGGACCGGCAGCAAAAGGGCGCAAGGCCATCGTGGATACCCACGCCGAATGGGTCGCGGAGGGCGGCGAGGACAAGACAATCGCGGTCGTGCAGGCTGGTCAGGATGGCGACCTGGCCTGGTGTCTCGCGCAGTTTGCCGAGGGCGATGGAGCCGACGAAGGGATATCTCTCAATGTCTGCGAACGTCAGCCGGACGACACCTGGCTGATCCGGATGTGCAGCCTGAACGAAGGGTAAATTTCAGCGGTCCAGTCGCGCTGCACGCCCGCCGCGCCGCTTGAACAGGCGGGGTTTGCGGTTGGGCAGCTCTTCCATGATCCCGGCGCGCTCTGTGCTGTCCATCTTTGACCAGCGGCTGATCTCGTCGATGGTGCGGAAACAGCCGGTGCAGATCCGTTCGGTCGGGTGCACGACGCAGATCTGGACGCAAGGGCTTTCAACCTCGTTCCGTTTCCAAACCATCTTCGTCATCGGTGGTCTCCGACCCGTTACAGAAAGCGCATCCGATCCAGCGCACCCTGCAAGATATAACCTGCGGCGACGTGATCAATCACCTGTCCGCGACGTTTTCGTGTCGTATCCGCCTCAAGAAGTGCTTTTTCAGCCGCAACCGTGCTTAGCCGTTCATCCCAGAACCCGATGGGCAGGTCCGTCAGCCGCGACAGATTGCGGGCGAACGCGCGCGTCGACTGGCACCTTGGCCCCTCGGTCCCGTCCATGTTTCTGGGCAGGCCCAGCAGGACACCCCCGATCTCGCGATCCCCGGCGATTTCCAGCAGCCGCGCGGCGTCAACACCGAACTTCTTGCGGCGCACTGTCTCCAACGGGCTGGCAATCCCGCGCGTCCGGTCCGAAACCGCGACCCCGATGGTCTTTTCCCCCAGATCCAGCCCCATCAGCGCCGACATGGGCGCAAGTGCTGCGGCAAAATCCTCGAAAACGTCGTGGATCATTCGCCCAGACCCGCCTGCCTTGCGGCGCTGGCGATCATCTCCCGTGCCGCGTCGTTCTCGGCAAATACACTCAGCGCTTCATCGCGAATTGCAACGGCCCTGTCAGCCTCTCCCAGAACGCTCAGGGCCGTGATCAGACGCGCCCATTCCTCCGGCGCGCCGCCCTCGGTCGCAAGGCGGTCGGACAGATTCTCGACCATGCCGCGGATCATGTCCTGCCGTTCTTCGGCCGTCATTTCGCTGGCTGCGTCCACGTCATCACCCGTTGGTCCCGACAAGGGCGCCGGGCTGGCCGGAGGCGTATAGTTGACGCCAGCGCGATAGGCCAGGTCCTCGATCTGCGCGCGAATGGCCTGCGACCACGGCGCGTGCGGCGACGAAATGCGCAGGGTTTCCTCCCACAGGCTGAACGCCAGGTCGGGGCGCCCGACCTGCGTCAGCATCTGGCCCCAGTAATAGCGCGCGGGTCCATTTGCCGGATCGATATCCAGCGCTTGCAGCAACACCGCTTCAGCTTCCGGCGACACGTAACCGCCCGCCGCCTGGATCATCAACTCTGCCTTGTCGCCAAAATCATCCGCCGTGGCCGCGTCGCCCATCAGTTCGATGGCCCTGTCCTTGGCCTGATAAGCCGCCTTGAAGTCTCCGACATTCGCCTCGTGCTGCGCCAGCAGGTTATGGCCCTGAATGTCGTCGGGCCGGCCCGCGACCGTCTCGCGCAACTGCCGCAGCAGGTTGGCGTAACTGTCGTCGATCTCGGGCTTGGGCTGGACGGGCAGCTTATCTTCGGCGGTCAACTGGTCGGGCCGGTCCTTGCGGAACTCTTCGGCCATCTCGATCCGCAGCGTCAGCGGCAGGTCGCCATATCCCGGTGCGCCCAGCCTGTCATAAAGCAGAACACCGCCGCCCGTCAGAATCAGCGCCGACAAAACTGCGACAACGATCGTGACCGCCCGCGTCGGCCCGCCACCGTCACGTTCCTGCTGTATCTGGGCGTCGGCAGCCAGAATGCGGCGCGAAATCTCGGTGCGCACGCGCTCGGCATCGGCCTCGGCAATCACCCCGCGTGCCAGATCCCGGTCGACACTGGCAAGCTGTTCGCGATAGACACGCAGATCATAGGCCGCCGCCGGTTCACCGTTACGCCGTCCACGCAGCATGGTCAGGCCAAGCAGCGCCGCGATCATCAGCGCCATGAGGGAAATCAGAATCCAGAAGGTCATGTGCTCTCCGAGAGTGTTGCCCCCATCTAGACCTGCAGGCGGGTCGAAAAAAGAGGCAAATGGCCGCGATCTTGGGCGTATGTCGCAATAGTGCTCTATTGCGACGCAGTACGGCACGGGTAAACTCCGGTCGCGCGGCATATCTGCGACCAATCACGAACCGGATCGGATTCGCTCATGAGACACTATTCAGCTTTTGCAGTGGCGCGCGAAGCGCTGCGCCATCACACCGGATGGGAACGCGCCTGGCGTTCACCCGAACCCAAGAAACGCTATGACGTCATCATCGTCGGCGCGGGCGGGCACGGCCTGGCGACCGCCTACTACCTTGGCAAGAACTACGGTATCACCAACGTTGCCGTGATCGAAAAAGGGTGGCTGGGCGGTGGCAACACCGGCCGCAATACCACGATCATCCGCTCGAACTATCTGCAGGACCCGTCGGCAGCGATCTATGAAAAGGCGCGCGGGCTTTACGAGGATCTCAGCCAGGAACTGAATTACAACGTCATGTTCAGCCCACGCGGCGTCATGATGCTGGCTCAGACCCAGCACGAGATTCGCGGATATCAGCGCACGGCGCATGCCAACGCGCTGCAGGGCGTCAAGACCGAATGGATCACTCCCGAACGCGTCAAGGAACTGGTGCCGATCATCAATATCCACGGCCCCCGCTATCCGGTTCTGGGTGCGCTCTGGCAGGAACGCGGCGGCACCGCGCGCCACGACGCCGTGGCCTGGGGCTATGCCCGTGCCTGTTCCAACATGGGCATGGACATCATCCAGAAATGCGAGGTCACCGGCGTGCGCCGCGAAAACGGTCGCGTGATGGGTGTCGAAACCACCAAGGGCGCCATCGAATGTGACAAGCTCGGCATCGTGGTTGCAGGTCATTCGGGCCAGTTGGCCGAAATGGCGGGCTTCCGTCTGCCCGTTGAATCGCTGGCGTTGCAGGCGCTGGTTTCCGAACCGATCAAACCCTGCATGGATGTGGTGGTGATGGCCAACACCGTGCACGGTTACATGTCGCAATCCGACAAGGGCGAGATGGTGATCGGCGGCGGCACCGACGGGTTCAACAACTTCACTCAGCGCGGCAGCTTCCACCATATCGAAGAAACCGTGCGAGCGCTCAACGAAACCTTCCCGATGATCTCACGTCTCAAGATGCTGCGCCAGTGGGGCGGGATCGTCGACATGACAGGCGACCGTTCGCCCATCCTGTCGAAAACCCCGCTTGACGGCTGCTTCATCAACTGCGGCTGGGGCACCGGCGGCTTCAAGTCGATCCCCGGTTCGGGCTGGGGCATGGCACAGCTGATGGCCACCGGCCATTCGTCGCTGACCGAGGCGTTTTCGCTCGACCGCTTCAAAGAAGGCCGCTTCATCGACGAAAGCGTCGCCGCCGGGGTGGCGCACTGATGACCATCTATCGGGCATGTCGCGAACGTTCCGGCGTTCGGAAAGGGTGGGCGTGATGGCCTATTCCGAGGACATGGCCGAAATCATGCGTGCGGATCTGGGCGTGGAGCCGGGACTGACCGAGAAGAAGATGTTCGGCGGCCTGTGTTTCCTTCTCCATGGCAACATGGTCTGCGGCGTTCACAAGGACGGGGCGATGTACCGCCCCGGCAAGGGCGGCGAGGCCGAGGCGTTGTCCGCCGGGGCGCAACCGCTCTCCTTCACCGGTCGCCGGATGGGCGGCATGGTCGAGGTGGACGCCGGAGGCTTCGAGAACACTGCGCTGCGCGCAAAACTGACTGAATTGTCGCTGGCCCATGCGGCCAGCCTGCCACCGAAATAACGTGCAAAGGATGACGATATGCTGATCCTGAATTGCCCCTATTGCGGCGTCGACGCCGAAGAAACCGAACTGGCCGCAGGCGGCGAGGCGCATCTCAAGCGCTTCGGTCCCGGCTCTTCCGAGGATGATTTTCACGACTACCTGTTCATGCGTGAAAACCCCAAGGGTGTTCACCTGGAACGCTGGCGGCATGCCAATGGCTGCGGCAAGTGGTTTCACGCCGCGCGCTGCACCAACACGCTCGAAGTGTTCGGCACCTATCCGGCCCAGACCACCGAGCCGCCGCAAGCGATCAAGGATGCCATCTCGGCCAAGCGCCCGGGCTGGTCTTGGAAAGACTTCTCCTGATGCTTCATCTCTTCAAAAATACTCCCGCCGGAGGCTCCGACGCCTCCTCTTGCGAAAGGTCCGCATGACATGAGCACCCGTCTCGCAAATCAGGGCCGGCTGATTAACCGGTCCAAGCAGGTCACATTCACGTTCAACGGCGCCACGATGCAGGGCTACGAGGGCGACACGCTGGCCTCGGCCCTGCTGGCCAACGATCAGATGATGATGGGCCGGTCGTTCAAGTACCACCGTCCGCGCGGCGTGGTGGCGTCTGGCGCCGAAGAACCCAACGCCCTGGTCGGGCTGGGGCAGGGCAGCCGGTTCGAGCCGAACCAGCGCGCCACCACAACCGAGCTGTTCGAGGGGCTTTCGGCCGCCTCGCAGAACCACTGGCCGAACCTGAATTTCGACATCCTGGCGGTGAACAACAAGCTGGCGCGCTTTCTGCCGTCGGGCTTTTACTACAAAACGTTCATCCATCCCAAACCGTTCTGGAAACACGTCTACGAACCGATCATCCGCCAATCGGCGGGTCTGGGCAAAGCGCCCGACAAGGAAACCCGCGACGCGGATACCTACGAGCATTTCTATGCCTTTGCCGACGTCGTCGTGATCGGCGGCGGTGTCGCCGGTCTGCAGGCGGCCAAGGTCGCGGCGCAGTCGGGTGCCAGGGTCATGCTCATCGAGCAGACCGCGCATTGGGGCGGTCGCGCTCCGGTTGACGGCGGCACCATCGACGGCGAGCCTGTGGATAACTTCGTGGAGCAAACCGTTGCCGAGCTGCAGGCCATGGACAACGTCACGTTGCGCACGCGCTGCATGGCGGCGGGCGTCTATGACCACGGCTATCTGTTGGGATACGAACGAATTTCCGATCACAAGCCCGGCGCGCAGGGTCCGCGCCACCGCTTGTGGCGCATTCGTGCCAAGCAGATCGTCACCGCGACAGGCGCCATCGAGCGCCCGCTGTCCTTCGCGGGCAACGACGTGCCCGGCGTGATGCTCGCCGGGGCGATGCGCGACTATGTGGTGAACTGGGGCGTGACGCCGGGTGAGCGGGTCATCGTCGCCACCAACAACGACGATGCCTATCGCACCGCGATCATTCTTAAGCAGGCCGGTGTTGACGTGCTGCGCATCGTCGATGCCCGCACAACAGCAGGCGCGCTGGCCGACGAGGCGCGCGCGCTTGGTATCCGGGTCGACCCCGGCAAGGCCATTGCCAAGGTCAAGGGTGGCAAGCGCGTCAAGACTGTTGCGCTGTGCAATCAGGAAGGCGTTGGCGGCGCACGGGAAGAAGTCGAATGTGATGCAGTCGCCATGTCGGGCGGCTGGTCTCCGGTTGTTCACATGTGGTCGCATTGCGGCGGCAAGCTGATCTGGGACGAGGCCAACGCCCATTTCCGCCCCGACCCCGACCGCCCGCCGCTGGGCGCGAATGGCGAAGGCTTCGTTGTTGCCGCCGGGTCCGCCAACGGTCCGTTGTCGCTGGGCGATGTGATGGCCGACGCGCAGGCGGCAGGCAAGGCCGCGGCCAGGGCCGCAGGCTTCAAGCCCAGGAACACCAAGGCCCCGGTCGGCGAAAGCACCGAAGAGGCCGCGATGCAGGCCGTCTGGCTGATGCCCGCCAATGCCGACATGCAGCTGCGCGCCAAGTCCTGGCTGGACTTCCAGAACGACGTCAAGGTCTCGGACGTGCAGCTTGCTGCGCGCGAAGGCTATGAAAGCGTCGAACACACCAAGCGCTATACCACGCTCGGCATGGCAACGGATCAGGGCAAACTAAGCAACATCAACGGCTTGGCGATCCTTGCTGATGCACTAAATTCCGAGATTCCGCAGGTTGGAACCACCACGTTCCGCCCGCCCTATACCCCCATTTCGATGGGTGTGATCGGCGGAGAGGCGCGAGGCGACATCTTCCAGCCGATCCGCCGCACGCCGATGCACGATTGGCATGATCGCAACGGCGCGGATTGGGAGCCGGTCGGCCAGTGGCGCCGGACCTATGCCTATGTCCGTCCCGGCGAAACCGTGCATGACGCGGTCAATCGCGAGGTCAAGAACACCCGCCAGAACCTTGGCCTGCTGGATGCCTCGACGCTGGGCAAGCTGATCGTCAAGGGACCGGATGCGGGCAAGTTCCTGGACATGCTCTATACCAACATGATGTCCACGCTGAAGCCCGGCAAATGCCGTTATGGCCTGATGTGTTCGGAAAACGGCTTCCTCATTGACGATGGCGTTGTCGCCCGCATCGACGAGGACACGTTCCTGTGCCACACAACCACCGGCGGCGCCGAACGCATCCATGGCCACATGGAAGAATGGCTGCAGACCGAATGGTGGGACTGGAAAGTCTATGTCGCCAACGTGACCGAACAATACGCGCAGGTTGCCGTGGTCGGCCCCAACGCCCGCAAGGTGCTGGACAAGCTGAACGCTCAGGCTGGCGGCGGCATGGACCTGTCGAAAGAGGCGCTGCCCTTCATGGAATGGCGCGACGGCAAGATTGGCGCGTTCGATTGCCGCGCCTACCGGATCTCGTTCTCGGGTGAACTCAGCTATGAAATCGCCGTGCCTGCGTCGCAGGGGCAGGCCTTCTGGGATGCCCTGATGGAGGCCGGAAAAGAGTTCGGCGTGATGCCTTACGGCACCGAATGCCTGCACATTCTGCGCGCCGAAAAGGGCTTCATCATGATCGGTGACGAAACCGACGGCACCGTGATCCCGCAGGATCTGGGTCTGCACTGGGCGATCTCTAAAAAGAAAGAGGATTTCCTGGGCAAACGGGCGCAGGAACGCACCCACATGACCGATCCCGACCGCTGGAAACTGGTGGGTCTCGAGACTGTGGATGGTTCAGTTATCCCCGACGGCGCCTATGCGGCGGGTGATGGCGTCAACGCCAACGGCCAGCGCAACATGATCGGGCGCGTGACCTCGACCTACTACTCGGCCAACCTGGGCCGTGGCATCGCCATGGGTCTGGTCAAGCACGGCCCCGACCGCATGGGAGAGGTGATCGAGTTCCCGGGCACCGACGGCAAAACCTACAAGGCAAAGATCGTTGACCCGATCTTCTTCGACAAGGACGGGGAGAAGCAGAATGTCTGAACCCATCAGCGCACTGAACCACGCCAGCTATGACGGTATCGCCAAGATCGAGGAATGCGGCCTGCAGGGTATGATCACCCTGCGCGGCGATCTCGCCGACAAGGCTCTGGCCAAGGCCGTCAAGGACGCAACCGGTCATAAAGTCCCCGGCCAGCGCGAGGCGCTCGTCGATGGTGACACCGGCGTGTGCTGGATGTCCCCGGACGAATTGCTGGTGCTTGTGCCCTATGCCGAGGTCGAGGCCAAACTGGCCGCGATGACAAAGGCGCTTGGCAGTACTCATTCACTGGCCGTCAATGTCTCGGACGCCCGTGCGGTGTTCCGCGTCTCGGGGGCCTATGCCCGCGAGGTGATGGCCAAGGTCTCGCCGGTCGATCTGTCGAAAGAGGTGTTCCAGCCCGGCCAGATCCGCCGCTCGCGGCTGGCCCAGATTGCCGGCGCCTTCTGGATGGATGGCGACGACACCTTCCGCGTCGTCTGCTTCCGCTCGGCCGCGGATTACGCCTTCAAACTGCTCAAGGTTGCCGCGCAGCCGGGCAGTCAGGTCGACTACTACTGAATATCTGCCAAACGGTCCCTTCGGGGGCCGTTTCAGTCTGTGAACAGATAGGTTCCGAACCGCTCCAACGCCGGGTCACGCACCGCGTCATCCTTCACGATTGGGGTTCCCTTGTCATCCGTACAGTTCGGATAGAATGACAGGGCATCGAACAACTCCAGCGTCCTGTTCTTGCGTTCAGTTTCATTCAGATACGGCGCGTGTGTCGAAAGATAAAGCGCCGGGCGCTGGTCTTTCAGCCAGTCCACCAGCGTCGGAAGAACCGTATACTCCGCCCCTTCGATATCCATCTTGACCAGTGAAACCCGCGACAAATCCGTCGCAGTGCAAAACTGATCCCAGCCGATGGTCAAGGCATCGGTTCCATGATCCGCATCGCTCAGCAGCGAGGTGGTGGAATCCCCCGGCTCCCCGCGCACCGAGGCCATGCGCGCCACGCCGAACCCGCCCGACAGCGCCACCCCAAAGGCCGATACGTTGCGGATATCGTTCAATTCCAGATTCCACGCCAGATGGCGATAGGCGGTCGGGTCTGGCTCAAAGCACCAGACATGCCGTGCCCTGCGCGCGCCATACAGAACCGTCGGGCCGATCCATGCACCGATATCCAGGTAATCCCGGTCGGGTGACAGGTATTCATCAAGCACCGCGAAGGTCTCCGGCTCCCAACCTCCCGCCGATCCCTTGCGCCAGAACTTGGAATGGTACGGGTCCAGCCGGAACCGCTCGCCATTCAGGTTCCCCGCATAGTATCCGCGGGCGCGATAGAACATCTTGCGCGCTTTGGTCAGCATCCCTGCCTCCGGGTTTTCTTGTCTCGGCCCTTGACCTCGCGGCGCTGCCAAAGCATGTAAACTTGGGAACGCAACTCATATTTCAACAGGGGGCCAAGATGGCTTTTGAACTTCCTGATCTTCCTTATGCACATGACGCGCTGGCATCCAAGGGCATGTCGGCGGAAACGCTGGAATATCATCACGATCTGCACCACAAGGCCTATGTCGACAACGGCAACAAGCTGATCGCGGGCACCGAATGGGACGGCAAGAGCCTGGAAGAGATCATCACCGGCACCTATGACGCCGGCGCGGTGGCACAGAACGGCATCTTCAACAACATCAGCCAGCTCTGGAACCACAACCAGTTCTGGGAAATGATGGGCCCGGGCACCAGTGCCATGCCGGGCGAGCTTGAGGCAGCCCTCAATGAAAGCTTCGGCTCGGTCGACGAGTTCAAATCGCAGTTCTCCGCCGCCGGCGCCGGTCAGTTCGGCTCGGGCTGGTGCTGGCTGGTCAAGAACGCCGACGGCTCGCTGGCCGTGACCAAGACCGAGAACGGCGTCAACCCGCTCTGCTTCGGCCAGACCGCGCTCTTGGGCTGCGACGTGTGGGAGCACAGCTACTACATCGATTTCCGCAACAAGCGCCCGGCTTACCTGTCGAACTTCCTCGACAATCTGGTGAACTGGGAAAACGTCGCGTCCCGGATGTGATAGATTGACCCGACGCGGGTTTATCAAGGGGCTGCTGGCGTCGTTGCTGGCAGCCTTTTTTGCGGCCACCTACGGTTTCTTCATCGAACCGGCCCTGCGCCTGCGGGTGCGGCGCTGGATCATCCGGCGCGACGACTGGACAGCACGGCCCCTGCGTATCGCGGTGATCGCGGATCTGCATGTCGGTGAACCCTTTGTCGGGTTGAGTCGCGTCGAACGCCTGGTGCGCCGCACCAACGCATTGGGTGCCGACCTGATCGTGCTGCTGGGCGATTTCGCGGCGGGACATCGGTTCGTGACCGAACCGGTGCCGATCAGCGACCTGGTGCCGGTACTGGCCAAACTCTCGGCCCCGGAAGGTGTCTATGCGGTCCTGGGCAATCACGACTGGTGGGACGACCTGTCGGCGCAGGCTCGTGGCGGTGGTCCGAATCTTTATGGCGAGGCGCTCAGACAAGCGGGCATTCCCGTCCTGTCCAACGCCGCCGTCAAACTGGCCCGATCCGGCACCTGGCTGGCAGGGTTGGAGGATCAGCTCGCGCTGGTGCGGGGCGGGGGCAGGTTCGACGGGCTGGACGATCTGCCCGGAACGCTGGCGCAGATCACCGATGACGATCCGGTCATCCTGCTGGCGCACGAGCCCGATATCTTTCCGCAGGTTCCCGCCCGCGTGGCCCTGACCCTTTCCGGGCATACGCATGGGGGGCAGGTGCGCCTGTTCGGATACTCCCCGATTGTCCCCTCGCGGTTCGGCAATCGCTACGCCTATGGGCACGTACGCGAAGATGCGCGCGATCTGGTCGTCTCAGGCGGCATCGGGTGTTCGATCCTGCCGGTCCGGTTCGGTGTGGTGCCCGAGATCACCCTGATCGAGATCAGCGCTTGACCTTGCCCCGTCCCCGTGGTTCCGGTGGCGGCGGAGGGCGATCATGACAGAAGCATTCAAGGGCATCCTTGCCATGGTCGCGGCCTGCACGATCTGGGGCCTGTCGCCACTGTTCTACAAACTCCTGACGCATGTTCCACCGCCCGAGGTGCTGTCGCACCGCACGCTGTGGTCCGTCGTCTTTTTCGCCGGAATGCTGGCGCTTCAGGGGCGGTTGCACGAGATTGCCTCGGCCTTTGCCGGGCGCAGGCAGACGGCCGTCATTGCCCTCGCGGCGGCGATGATCTCGGCCAACTGGTTCGTGTTCATCCTGTCGATCCAGATCGGCAAGGCGACCGAAGCGTCGCTGGGCTATTACATCTTTCCGCTGATCACGGTGCTGATCGGCTGGTTCTGGTTCGGCGAACGGCTTGGTATCGCGCAATGGGGCGCCATCGCGCTTGCCGCTCTGGCGGTCATCGTGCTGACCGTCGGCCTTGGCGTGGCGCCGTGGATATCGTTGATCCTGTCCTCGACCTTTGCCGTCTATGGGGCAGTGAAAAAGAAACTGGCGCTGGGGCCAGTCGTGTCCGTTACCTGCGAGATCCTGATCTACCTGCCGTTCTGGCTGGCGGTTCTGGCCTGGTATCACGGCATGGGGCAGGGGCATTTCGCCAGTGACTGGCGCACCAGCCTGCTGCTTATACTCGCCGGCCCGCTGACGGCGATGCCCCTGATCCTGTTCAGCTATGCGGCCCGCCGCGTCCGCCTGTCCACCGTGGGCGTGATGCAATACCTCAACCCGACCCTGCAATTCTTCTGCGCCGTCTTGGTTTTTGGCGAGCCCTTCACCTTCTGGCACCAGGTCGCATTTGCGCTGATCTGGACGGCGGTCGCGATCTTTTCGGTCTCGGCGCTCGCTCAGGACAGGGCCGCGCGCAGGGCATCCATGGCGGCGCTTGCTGTATCCGCCCAGATCAGGAACTCCCCCAGCGACGGGTCGGCAAAACCCTGAGCGATCACCTGATCCAGAAGCTCGCGCAGCTTGTCCCAATAGCCATCGACATTCAGAATCAGGATCGGTTTGTCGTGCAGTCCCAGCTGCCGCCATGTCAGCGCTTCGAACAACTCGTCCAAAGACCCCGGTCCGCCCGGCAAAACCACGACCGCATCGGCGTTCATGATCATCACCTTCTTGCGCTCGTGCATCGTCTCGGTGATGACGAAATGGGTCAGATCTGTCTTGCCGACCTCACGGCGCACCAGATGAACCGGGATTACGCCGAAAGTCACACCACCCGCCGCCTGGGCCGCGCGCGCAACTTCGCCCATCAGACCTACATCTCCGGCGCCATAGACCAGCCGCCAGCCCTGAACGGCCAGCATCTGGCCAAACGCCCTTGCCGCGTCCGAATAGGCAGGGATTGCACCATTGCGTGACCCGCAATACACACAGACGGATTTCTGGGACATGAAACGGCCTTTCCGGGCTTGTGTCAGAGCTTTTGACCCGTGATAGCGGGATTGGTAAGCTGGCTCAACTGCGTGGCGCGGATGCCGGCCTGGGGATGGCACACGCCACGGATTGAAAGGACTGAAATGGCTGCGAAGTCGGGAAGCGGGAGTTTCACCTGGGGGCTGCTCGCCGGGGGTGTTGCCCTGATCGGGGCAGGAGTTCTGTATTACACCGGGATTTTCGGGACATCATCCGAGCCTGTGCCGGAACCGGCAGAGCAGGCGGCGCAGTCCGAACCGCAGCCACAGGATACGGCGAAACCTGCGCAAGAGGGCAACACGGACCCGCAGTCCGCAACCGAAGAGGCCGAAGAACACGCCGCGGCCAAGGAACCGGCCCCTTCCGAACACCCGGCCCCCGTGCTCGATCAGATCTATGTCGAAAAAGACGGCAATGCCTTGCTGTCCGGCAGCGCGGTGCCGGGCAGTTCCATCACGGTTCTGCTGGATGGTGCGAAAGTGCACGACTTTGTCGTCGACAACAGCGGCAGTTTTGCCGAGTTCCTGTCACTTCCCTTCAGCGATGCCGCCCGCGGGTTGGTACTCGAAGGCGAACTTGATGGGCAGAAACAACTCTCCGACGACTATCTGATTGCCGCTCTGCCAGAACCGGAGCCCCAGCCGGAACAGGTTGCGAGCGCCGAGAGCATTGCGCCGGAACCCGCCGCCGAACCTGCGCAGGAAACCGCGTCCGCCGATCCGCAGGATAGCCCGGCGCAAGAACCAGCGGCGCAAGTCGCACAGGCCGATACAGACACGGGCTCGCAAGAGCAGGGCACCGAAGCGGCCGCAATCGATGACACCGCAGACGCTTCGACCAACACGGAAACCGCCGAAACCGTCCAACCGGCGGAAACCGCCGAAACTGCCAGCGCCGAACAGCTCCCTCAGCCCGAAACCACCGAAACACCCGCCCCCGAAAGCACGGGCCAGGTTGCCATTCTCCGCTCCGGAGAAGACGGCGTCGAACTGGTTCAATCCCCGGCCAAACAGGCGGACGTGCCAACAGGGCAGGTCACGCTTGACACGATCGGCTATTCCGAGAGCGGCGATGTACAGCTTTCGGGCCGCGCCCAGCCGCGCGCCGTGATCCGCCTTTATCTCGACAATCGCGCGATCACCGACATGCCGACCAGCGATCAGGGCAGATGGCGCGGAGAGATCGAAGGCATCGAACCCGGTATCTATACCCTGCGGCTGGATGAGATCGGCGGCGACGGCACCGTTCTCAGCCGCCTTGAAACCCCGTTCAAACGGGAGTCACTTGAGGTTCTGCAACCAGCAACTCCGGTTGTTACCGCCGAAGCGTCCACCTCCGACACGTCCACCGAGGCACCCGCCACGACCACAACTGCAGAAACAGCGCCTGCGGCAATCGCAGAGACTGAATCGCCGGTGCCAGCCCCAACCCCTGCGCCGGCAATTCGTGCCGTGACCGTGCAAAAGGGCGACACCCTCTGGGCCATTTCGCGCGAACGTTATGGCGACGGATTTTTGTACGTACGGGTGTTCGACGCCAACCGCGAGTCGATCCGCGACCCGGATCTGATCTACCCGGGGCAGGTCTTCACTATCCCCGAATGATCCCTGCCTCTGGCCTTTCCCGGGCCAAGGGCTATCTCTGACCGCAATCAAGGTACGCGATGAGACGTCTGGCCCCTTTGCATTCCGACGACATGCCGCCCGAGGATGACCGCGCCTCGGGCTGGCGCACGATCCGAAAGGTGGCCCCATACCTGTGGCCAGAGGACGAGCCGTGGGTGAAGAAACGTGTCATCCTGGCGATGGCTATGCTGGTGCTGGCCAAGCTGATCGCCGTCTATACGCCGATCCTCTACAAGGGCGCGGTGGATAGTCTGGCCAAGGACGGCGCGCCGCCGATGCTGCTGGGCGCGGTCGGGCTGACCGTGGCTTATGGCGTTGCTCGGATGCTGACGGTCGGGTTCCAGCAACTGCGCGACGCTTTGTTTGCACCGGTCGGACAGCGGGCGTTGCGGGCGCTGGCGCTTGAGACCTTCCAGCATATTCACCGCCTGTCGATGCGCTATCACATCACCCGCCGCACCGGCGGTCTCAGCCGCATCATCGAGCGCGGGGTGAAGGGCGTCGAATTCCTGCTGCGCTTTCTGCTGTTCTCCATCGGGCCGCTGATCCTGGAACTGCTGCTGGTCGCCATCATCCTGATGTGGCTTTTCGATGTCTGGTATCTGGTCGTCGTCGCCGTCACCATCGCGCTTTACATCTGGTTCACCTTTGCGGTGACCGAATGGCGGGTCAAGCTGCGCCGCGAGATGAACGATCAGGATACCGAGGCCAACCAGCGCGCCATCGACAGCCTGTTGAACTTCGAAACCGTCAAATATTTCAACGCCGAAGACCGCGAAGCTCAACGTTACGACGTATCGATGAAGGCCTATGCGCAGGCGGCGCTGAAAACGGCCTATTCGCTGGCTCTCCTGAATTTCGGCCAATCCTTCCTGATCACCTGCGGCCTGATCGGGGTGATGGTTCTGGCGGCTCTCGGTGTACAGAACGGCACGCTGACGGTGGGCGATTTCGTCATGGTCAACGCGTACATGATCCAGATCACAGTGCCGCTTAACTTCCTTGGCACGGTTTACCGCGAAATCCGTCAGGCGCTGGTGGACATGGGCCAGATGTTCCAGCTTCTGGAACAGCCCTCGGAAGTCACCGAAAAACCCGACGCGCCTGCGCTCAGGGTCAATGGCGGCGAGGTGACGCTCGACAAGGTCCATTTCGGTTACGACCCGGATCGCGAGATCCTCAAGGGCATTTCCCTGACTGTCCCGGCAGGACAGACCGTCGCCATCGTCGGCGCCACCGGCTCGGGCAAATCGACCATCGGGCGGCTTCTGTTCCGGTTCTACGACGTCACCGTCGGGGCGCTCAGGATCGACGGACAGGATGTGCGCGACGTGTCGCAATCCAGCCTGCACGCCGCCATCGGAGTGGTGCCGCAGGACACGGTGCTGTTCAACGACACCATTCGCTACAACATCGCCTATGGCCGCGACGGGGCCAGCCAGGCCGAAGTGGAAGAGGCCGCGCGCGCCGCGCAAATCCACGATTTCATCGTGACGTTGCCCGAAGGCTATGACACCCGCGTTGGCGAACGCGGCCTGAAACTGTCAGGCGGTGAAAAACAGCGCGTGGGCATTGCCCGAACCCTGCTCAAGAACCCGCCGATCCTGCTCCTGGACGAGGCGACGTCGGCGCTCGACACCGAGACCGAGCAGGAAATCAAGGGCGCTCTGGCCCGCGCGGGCGAGGGGCGCACGGTGATCACCATCGCCCACCGCCTGTCCACCATTGCCGAGGCCGACCGCATCGTGGTGCTGGAACGCGGTGAGATAGTCGAGCAGGGCACGCATGACGAATTGCTATCGCGCGACGGCCGCTATGCCCAGCTCTGGAGCCGCCAGCAGGCGGATGCCGACGCCGCCTGACAGCTTTGTCGGGCGCAAGGGAAATGATATGATGGGGCCCTGATTCCGGAGGTCTCATCATGTATCGATACCTGCGAATGACCCTGACCCTGGCCACCCTTTCCGCAAGCCCGTTCTTGCTGCCAGCCGTTGCATACGCCGATCCGATCATCGGCGTCTGGAAAACGCAGCCAGACCGCAAGAACCTGACATCGCACATCCGGATATCCGCCTGTGGTGACAAGTTCTGCGGTCAGATCCTCTCGGCCTATGATCCGTCGGGAAAGAAAGTCCAAACCCCCAATATCGGCAAGCGGCTGTTCTGGGGGGTCACCAGCGAAGGCGGCGGGAAATACGGCGGCGGTACTTTCTGGGTGCCGCTGGTCAACGTTCAGGCGGTGCCCCAGATGACGCTCAAGGGAAATACCCTCAAGGTCAGGGGCTGCGCCCACCACATCTGCGGCCACCAGTCCTGGACGCGGCTCTGAGTTTTCTTCGCGTCACATCAACAGCCAGAGTCTGTTTCGGGCGGGAATGAAACGATCAAGCCGTCAACCTTGGGGAGGGCATATGTTCAATCAGGACTTGTTTATCGATTTCTCGCTTGCGCTCTTTGCGTTCGTCAACCCCCTCTATACAGTCCCCGTCTTTGTCGCCATGACACAAGGCTTCAACAACGCAGAGCGCCTGCGAACCTCGCTCATCGCAGCCGCAACGATGTTCTGCGTGCTGATGCTGACCGTGATAGTCGGAGATCAGGTCCTCCTGATTTTTGGCATCAATCTACCGTCCTTCAAAATTGCCGGAGGACTGATTATTCTGGGTCTTGCATTCAAGATGCTCTTTCTGAACCTGGACAAGAACGAAGACCCCGCCCAGTCGTCGCAAGACATGCCCGTGCCGCCAAAGAAGGATATCGGCGTCTACCCGTTGACGATCCCCGTTCTTGCCGGGCCCGGACTGTTCACGACGGCCATCGTTTTCAGCAGCGAGCTGACAACGCTTTCCGATTTCGCCGCGATCTGCGCCGTTGCGGTCGTCACCGCGCTTCAGTACTGGCTATCCATGATTTTTGCAGGTGTCGTGACGCGATACCTGAACAACACGACAATTCAGATCGGCACAAACGTCCTCGGAATTCTGTTGGCCGCAGTTTCCGTGGAACTCATGCTGTCCGGCGTTGAAGAATTTGTGCTTTCTATCCAATTGCCGGTCTGAACGCATTTCCCGGCGCAGGTTCTCGCCGGGAAAAATGGGCTTTGGCCCCTGGCCGTTACTCCGCCGCCTTGAGCGGTGGTGTTGGCGGCTGCGTGCTTTCCGGGTCTTTCGGGCTCCCATCGCGGATCTCCGGCGCCGTACTATCCTCCCAGATCACCTCGGTTGCCTGCATTCCGCTCGCCGCCCGGCCCAGGGCCATGTCCTGCGCGATACGGCTGGACCGGCCGGCGGTCAGACGCGCCAGCGCGCGGCCCAGCCAGATCGCATAGGTCGTGACCCACACCCGCAGCGCCAGGAACGACGGGGTGACGATCAGCGTCAGCACGGTGGCAATGCCCAACCCGAACACAACCGCCGTGGCCAGCTGCTTCCACCACAACGCCGTGGGGCTGTCGATCGAATAGCCGCCATTGATGAAATCCAGCGACAGGCCGAACATCATCGGCGTCAGGCCCGCCATCGTGGTCAGCGTGGTCAGCAGAACGGGGCGGATACGCGCCTCGGCTGTGCGTACGATGGCCTCGATCTTGGGCATATAGGCGCTGTATTCCTGATAGGTGTCGATCAGCACGATATTGTTGTTCACCACGATACCGGCCAGCGCCACGATCCCGGTTCCGGTCATGATGATCGAAAACGGCTGGTCCATCACCAGCATGCCCACCAGAACGCCCGTGGTGGACAGCACCACCGCCAGCAGCACCAGAACCGAATTGTAAAAGCTGTTGAACTGCGCCAGCAGGATCACGAACATCAGCCCCAGCGCCGCCAGGAATGCCTTGGACAGAAACTCCTGGCTTTCCGCCTGATCCTCCTGATCGCCGGTCCATTCCCAGCTGATGCTGTTGGGGAAGGGGCTGGTGTTCAGCCATTCGGTCAGCGCCACGATACGTTCATTCGGGTTGATCGGCGCAAATCGCGCCTCTTCGGCATCTATCCGGTCCTGCAGGATGTCCGCGTTTTCGACGTCGAACAGTCGAACCAGCGCATAGGTCTTGCCGTCGGCCCGTTCGACCGTCACGTCCTGCGCGGAGGTTCCCTCTTCGATTTCGCGCACGATGGCGAGGGTCTGTTCCGACCCGTCCGTATCCGTTGCCACAATCTTGATCAGCCCGCTTTCGACATCCGACTTGACGTCGTAATAACGCTGTTGGTCCACCCGGTTGATCTGGGCCAGCTTGTCGACCGGCTTGCGGGTGATAAAGTTCGACAGCGGCACCAGCCCGTCGGGCGTGCGCACCTTGAGTGTGTCCAGCGTCGACAGCACCCGGTCCTCTTCCGGCAGGCGCACGCGGATTTCGATTTCCTCGTCATTGCTCTCGGGCCGCATTTCGCCCAACAGGATGCCCCGCGTCACCAGCTGCACCATCGCGCCGACGGTGGCCACATCGGCGCCGAACCGGCCCGCCTTGGCCACATCAACGTCGATCTGCCAGTCGATGCCGGGCAGGGGCAGGTTGTCCTCGATCCGGATCAGGCCGGGGGTGGTCTCGAATTTTTCCCGTGCGGCCAGCGTGGCGGCGGTCAGATCCTCCCAGCCATCGCCCTTGATACGCAAGTGCACCGGCTTGGCCGAGGCCGGGCCGCGGCCCAAAACCTCAATCTCGACTTCGAAACCGGGCAGCTTGGCCAACTCTGTGTTCAGCTGTTCGATCACCGTGTTGCCGGCATAGTCCGGCGCGACAACCTCGCGCGACATCAGGCCGCCCAGCATCGGTTCGGCTACCTTCGGGCGGTCCTCCCATGGGGTGATCTCGAACTGCACCCGACCGACCGTGTCGGCAGGTGCCTGCGAGCCTCCGGTATTCTGGTTCAGCCCGCCTTCACCCGCAAAGGCAAAGATATTGGTGATCGCCGGGTGTGCGCCGATCACCGCTTCGGTCGCCTTCACCATCGCGTCCTTTTCGGTCAGCGAAAGGTTGCCGCGTGCCCGGACATAAGCGGTGGCCTGTTCCGGTTCGCTGTCGACAAAGAACTCCACGCCACGGTTGTTCTCGCCATAGATGTTCATGACGGTCATCACCGCAAAGCCGACAGCAGCGATCGAAACGATCGGCATGATCGGATTGCCAACGAGGAACTTGATGAAATGGCCAAACAGCGTGTGTTCCTCGGCGGAATGCACATGATCATCGGTCCGTTCGATCCGCGCCGCCCCAAGCGTCACCGACCCGGCAAAGGCACCAAACAGGAACAGCAACACGCCAAGGAGCGTGCCACCCGACGCACCCTCGGGCAGCAGGTAATGCGGATTCAATAGCTGCATCGCACCCAGGAAGATCGTGTAGAGCGCAGGGGGTACCAGCGCGGCCCGCACCAGCCACGGCGTTCGGACGCGCAGCCAGTCCGAGATGCGGCCGAACACCCGGCTCAGCCGCCCCGAAACCCCTCCCATCACAGGCAGATAGATCAGCGCCACCACCAGCGAAGCGGAAAGGACAAAGATCAGCGTGACGGGCAGCATGCCCATGAACTCGCCCGGAATGCCGGGCCAGAACAGCATGGGCAAAAACGCGCACAGTGTCGTTGCTGTCGACGACACGATGGGCCAGAACATCCGCTGCGCCGCCTCGACATAGGCGTGCATCGGGCCGACGCCTTCCTTGATGCGTTTGTCGGCATATTCGACAACCACGATGGCGCCGTCGACCAGCATGCCCACCGCAAGGATCAGACCGAACATCACGATGTTCGAGATGCTGACGCCCATCACGGCGAGGAAGGCAAAGCACAACAGGAACGAGGTGGGAATGGCGAACCCCACCAGCAGCGCCGCGCGCGACCCAAGCGAGGCCAGAACCACGATCATCACCAGTGCGATGGCGGTCAGGACCGAGCCCTCAAGCTGGCTGACCATCGATCCCACGACGCGGCTCTGGTCGTTCGACGTGCCGACCTCGACCGCCGCTTTCAATTCTTCGGGCCATTTCTCGCTTGAGGCCGCGACGGTCTGTTTCACCGCCTGAACCGTGTCGATCAGATTGAAACCCTTGCGCTTGACCACCTGCAGGGCAACCGTCGGCTCTCCGTCAAAGCGGGCGGTGCCCTCGCGGTCTTCAAAGGTATAGTTGATCTCGGCCAGTTCCCCCAGCGTCACAACCCGGTCGCCATTGACCTTGACCGGCAGGCCATAGACATCCTGCGCGGTCGTGAACGATGACGGGATCTTGACCGAAAACGTGCCCTGTTCGGTCTCGACCTCACCGGCAGCGATCAGCTGGTTGTTGTTCCGGACCACGTTGATCAGTTCGGCTGCGGTGACGTTATAGGCTTCCAGCCGCAGCGGATCGATGATCACTTCCAGCAATTCGTCGCGATTGCCCGCGATTCCGGCCTCCAGCACCGAATCCAGCGCTTCCAGATCATCCTGCAAATCCTTGGCAATGCGCGCCATTGTCCGTTCCGGAACCGCCCCGGTCAGGTTGACGATGACAATCGGAAATTCCGAGAAATTGATTTCGCTCAGCGTATACTGTTCGGCCCCTTCGGGGAAATCGGCCTGCGCCGTGTTCATCGCGTCGCGCACATCGGCGGTGATCGCGGTCTTGTCCCAGCCGAACTCGAATTCCAGCGCCACGCCGGCATAGTTTTCGGCGGCGGTCGAACTCATCTTCTTGAGCCCGTCCAGATCGGCCAGCTCGGTCTCCATCGGCTTGACCAGCAGGTTCTCGCTGTCCTCCGCCGAAATGCCGGGAAATTGAACCGACACGAACAGGGCGGGGATCTCGATATCCGGCTCGCCCTCCTTGGGCAGGCTGACATAGGCAAACCCGCCAACCACCAGCGAGATCGCGATAAAGGCCAGAACCATCCGGGCGCGCTTGGCGGCCCAGTCGACGATGCCGATCATTCCAAGACCTCCCGATAGGTCGGCGCTACGGCGACACCCTTGGTCACGAATTCCTGACCAACCACGATCACGTCAACGGTTTCAGGCAGGCCGCCCAGCCAGACGCCCTCGGTCGTGTCGCGCAACAGGCGCACCGGCAGGAAATCCACCACATTGCCCGAGGCCACGGTGCGCACGCCCAACTGGCCGTCATTGTTCAGCGTCAGTGCCGATTGCGGCAGCAGATGCGCCTTGGCCCCTTCCGACGAAATCGCGATCGAGGCGGTCTGGCCGTCGCGGATCGTCAGGTCCGGGTTCGGAACGGTGATTTCGACCTCGAATGTCCGGGTGGTCTCGTCGGCCGACCGGCTCAGGAACGTGACACGGCCTTGCACCTGACGACCGGTGGCCAGTGTGGCCCCGGCCTCGGCCCCGACCGCAATCCGGTTCACTTCGGTTTCCGGCACGAAACCGACCAGCTTGATCGGATCAAGCTGAATCACGGTCGCGCAGAGGCTGCCCGATTCGCGCTGCATCAGGCTGCCCAATTCGGCGGTATCGCTTTCCAGCAACCCGTCGAACGGCGCCTCGATCGTCAGGCGGTTGATTTCCCGCTCGGCTGCGGCCACGGCGGCGGTTGCGGCCTCGATTCCCGCGCGCGTTGTTTCCAGTCCGGCTTCGGCGGTCTTGATCCCCGCCTCGGCGGCCCGCATCCCGGCTTCGGTCGAGACGCGGCGCGTTTCCGAGGCATACCCCGTTTCCGAAAGTTTCCGGGCGGCGGTGTTGTTTATTTCCGCCTCCGCCAGCCGGGCGCGTGCCTCATCCAACAGCGCCTCGGCCTCCGGCTGCCGGCTTTCCGCCTCGATCTTTCTTGCCTTGGCTTCGGCCAGATCGGCAAATCGCGTACCGGGATCAAGCTCACACAAAAGATCACCGGTCTTCACAAATGCGCCCTTGCGCTTGGGCTCCGAGATCACGGTCGAGGTGGTCTCGGCGCGCACTTCGACCTGGCGGTTCGCCTTGGTCTGGCCTCTCAGAAACACCGCGCTGTCAATCTCGCGCGCCTGAGAACGCAGGGCGACAACCGCCACGGCGTTCGGGTCGGCGGCGTCCTGACCGGCTTCCGCAACGTCATCGCCTGTCTGATCGGCCTGCGGCTGCGCCGCCGCCGCTTCATACCCGGCAAAGGCCAGAAGGGCCGGTCTTTCAAATACAAGCAGGTAAAGCGCAGTGATCACCAGAAAAGCGGTGAGGATTGGGATCAATCGCATCGTGTGCCCTTTTCAAATCTGTCCTGACAACGGAACTCAACGGCATTTGGTATCAGATGGGGACTCATAATCGACTTGTCCATACTGAACGGACTAGTTCAGTTTATTTTTTTTGGACTGACAGCGCAAGGGAGATCGAATTGGTCGATCCGGGGTACTTGGCTTGCAAGTTGCTGCGGGGTATGACAGGCGCGGTACAGCCTGAAGCAACACCCGGGGGCAGGGATGAGTGACGTTGACAGTTTCATCGATGAGGTGACCGAAGAGGTCCGCCGCGACCGCCTGTTCCTGATGCTGAAAAGATGGGGCTGGGTCGGGGCGCTGGCCGTGGTCGCCATCGTGGGTGGCGCCGCGTTCAATGAATACCGCAAGGCGCAAACCACGGCAGCGGCTGAAAAGCTGGGCGATGAAATCATCGCCGCCCTGTCCCGGAACGACGCGGCGGGCCGCGCAGCCGGTCTGGAACAGATCAATGCCGAATCCGCCGGTGGCGACGCGGTGCTGCAGATGATGATCGCAGCTGCCCAGGCAAGCTCCGGTTCTGCCGACTCCGCCGCTCAGGGATTGAATCAGGTGGCTTCCAACGGCGAAGTGCCAGAGATTTACCGCCAGATCGCGGCCTTCAAGGCGCTGTTGATTCAGGGCGACGCCCTGCCTGTGGCCGACCGGCGGCAACAGTTCGAGGCGCTGGCCCAGCCGGGCGCACCCTTGCGCCTTCTGGCCGAGGAACAGCTTGCCCTGATCGATATTTCCGAAGGCGATGCAAGCGCCGCCCTGTCGCGTCTCGAAGCCCTGCGGCAGGACGCCGAGGTCGGAGTTGACTTGCAACAGCGCGCGACACAGTTGATTGTGGCGCTGGGCGGCAAGCCCGAACCCATTCCCGGACAGCAGGGCTGAAACGGATCTGACCCGGACCCGGGTCATTGGTGAAACACAGGCGAGTTCAGAATACGATGGCTAATACGACCTTTCCCCGCCTTGGGGTCACGCTGATGGGGCTGGCGATCATGACGTTGGGTGCATGCCAGCCACCCGAAGCGATCCTGCCCGGCGAGCGTGAGGATATCCGCCCCATCGAAGACACCGTAAGCAAGGCGGCAGGGTCCAAGCCCATCAGCCTTCCTTCGCAACAGAACAATGCGACCTGGGCGCAAAGCCCCGGCACGGCGGCCTATCGCACCACCAATCCCGCGCTGCGCGCCGCCCCGCAACAAATCTGGTCGACCTCGATCGGCAGCGGCGATTCCCGCCGGCAACGGATTACCGCCGACCCGGTCGTTGCTGGCGGCCTGATCTATACGCTTGATTCGGCGGCCACCGTCACCGCGGTGACGCCGCAGGGAGGAACCGTCTGGAGCACCGACCTCATCCCGACGGGTGAAAGCGCCGAACAGGCCACCGGCGGCGGGCTGGCCTATGATGGCGGCGTTCTCTATGTGTCTTCGGGTTTTGGCCGGCTGACCGCGCTGGATGCCAAGACGGGGGCTGTCCGCTGGCAGCAGCGGCTGAACGCCACCGGCAGTGGCACGCCAACGATTCGCGACGGGCTTCTGTATCTGGTGGCCGGGGATGACACCGGCTGGGCGATCCGGACAAAGGACGGGCGCATTGCCTGGCAGGTCGATGCGACACCCAGCGTCGGTAATGTTCTGGGCGCTCCGGCCCCTGCCATGACCTCGGACCTGGTGGTTTTTGCCTTTGGCTCCGGCGATATCACGTCAAGCTTCCGCAGGGGCGGGATCGTGCGGTGGAACGCTTCCATCGCCGGTGGCCGTCAGGGTCGCGCCGTCGCCCAGATCGGTGACGTGACCGGCGGGCCGGTGGTGTCGGGCAACACGATCTATGTCGGCAACCACTCCGGACGCACCGTGGCCTTTCAGGCCGACTCGGGCGAGCGGAAATGGACCGCCAGCGAAGGCGCGCTTGGCCCGGTCTGGCCCGTGGGTGACAGCATCTTCATGGTCAGCGACCGCAATCAGCTGTTGCGTGTGAACGCCTCGAACGGTTCGACCATCTGGGCGCGCGATCTTCCCGGCTTTGTCAAGGACAAGCCTCGCAAGCGCGGCGCGGTCTATGCCCATTACGGCCCGATCATGGCGGGCGGCAAGGTCATCATCGCCTCGGGCGATGGATATCTGCGCTTCTACAATCCCGCAGACGGCGTCATGACCAGCCGCATCGAACTGCCGGGCGGGGCGTCCACCGCGCCCGTCGTGGCGGGGCAGACGCTCTATGTCGTGTCGACCAAGGGCCAATTGCACGCTTTCCGTTGACGGCCAGACGCGTTATAGGGCGCGTCTGAGTCTTGAAAGTAAAGTGACATGTCCCTGACCCTCGCCATCGTGGGGCGCCCGAATGTGGGCAAATCCACCCTGTTCAACCGCCTTGTCGGCAAACGGCTGGCGCTGGTCGACGACCAGCCAGGCGTCACGCGCGACCTGCGCGAGGGCGAGGCGCGCCTGGGCGATCTGCGCTTTACCGTGATCGACACGGCGGGGCTTGAGGATGCCACCGACGACAGCCTGCAGGGCCGCATGCGCCGCCTGACCGAGCGCGCGGTGGACATGGCCGATGTCTGCCTGTTCCTGATCGACGCCCGTGCCGGGGTCACGCCGGTGGACGAGATCTTTGCCGACATCCTGCGAAAGCGCTGCGATCATGTCATTCTAGCGGCCAACAAGGCCGAAGGTGCGGCGGCGGATGCGGGCGTGCTCGAAGCTTACGGTCTGGGGCTGGGCGAACCGATCCGCCTGTCGGGCGAGCATGGCGAGGGCATGACCGACCTTTACACGCACCTCATGCCGCTGGCCGATGCGATGGCCGAGAAGGCCGCCGAGGACGCGCCGGAAACCGACGTGGATCTGGACGAGGAAGATGCGGAAGACGGCGCAGTTCCGGCAATCACCGCGTCCAAACCGCTGCAGGTGGCTGTGGTGGGCCGCCCCAATGCGGGTAAATCCACCCTGATCAACAAGATTCTCGGCGAAGACCGCCTGCTGACCGGACCCGAGGCCGGGATCACCCGCGACGCGATTTCCCTGCGCACCGACTGGAACGGCACCCCGATGCGGATCTTCGATACCGCCGGTATGCGCAAAAAGGCGAAAGTGCAGGAAAAGCTGGAAAAGCTTTCCGTTTCTGACGGCCTGCGCGCGGTCAAATTTGCCGAGGTGGTGGTGGTTCTGCTCGACGCGGCAATCCCCTTCGAACAGCAGGATCTGCGCATTGCCGATCTGGCAGAACGCGAAGGACGCGCCGTCGTTGTTGCCGTCAACAAATGGGATGTCGAGGACCACAAGCAGGACAAGCTGCGCGAACTGAAAGAGGCGTTCGAGCGTCTGTTGCCGCAACTGCGCGGCGCGCCGCTGATCACCGTGTCGGCAAAGACCGGCAGGGGCCTTGATCGCCTGCACGACGCCATCCTGCGCGCCCATGACGTCTGGAACCGCCGGGTGCCGACAGCGGCACTGAACCGTTGGCTGACCGGCATGCTGGAACAGCACCCGCCGCCAGCGCCGCAGGGCAAGCGGATCAAGCTGCGCTACATGACCCAGGCCAAGACCCGCCCGCCCGGTTTCGTGGTGATGTGCTCGCACCCCGACAAGATGCCGGAAAGCTATACGCGTTATCTGGTCAACGGGTTGCGGGCCGATTTCGACATGCCCGGCACCCCGATCCGTCTGACCCTGCGCGGGCAGGGGGACAAGAACCCCTATAAGGGACGGCGCAAGAAAAACGCCGGTGCGCTGGCCAAGCACCTCAATCGCAAGGCGTAACTGCGCCAATTCGCAGCATTTTCACCTCAGACACGTGACAACGCTCGACCTATGGCGTTAGCATGAATGCGCGCACAAGATTCTGCGCGCGGCTTGCATCCCTGCAGGCCGCACCCATTTTTGAACACAGTTTGGGCCAGCCATCGTGGGGAGCGTACGGCATGGATCTGAGAAGTTACACACGTCAATACGCGGTGCAGGACAACCGCCGTGCCGGGTTCAGCTATTTCGGCACATTCGCGGTCTATTTCACCGCGCTCGCGCTGGCGATCCGGTACGTGGATCATTGGGTCATCATGATCCCCGCAGGCATCGTCTTTGCCTTCTGCGCCGTGCGCCTCTATGTGCTGCAACACGATTGCGGCCACCATTCCCTGTTCAAGACACGCGGGCAAAACGAACTGGCCGGCCATGTGCTGTCGCCCTTCACCTTTGCTCCTTTCGAGGTGATGAAGCAGAACCACAACCTGCATCACGTAGGCGTCGGCAACCTGGAACACCGTGAAACCGGTGAGATCCACACCATGACCCTGCGGGAATGGAACGCGGCGGACTGGAAGACGCGCCTGTTCTACCGGCTCTACCGCAACCCGTTCTTCCTGGTGCCGATCGGGGCGCTGTTCACCTATTTCATCCGCTATCGCTGGCCCAAGAACACCACCCGGTTCGGTGTCCGGGGCGTGGTGCTGCACAACCTGTCGATCGTGGCGATGCTGGGCCTGCTGTATCTGGCCACAGGCAAAACCGGCGTTCTGCTGTGGCTGGCCTTTTCCTTCCTCGGCGGCATGCTCGGGGTGTTCCTTGTCTATCTGCAGCACAATTTCGAGGACACGTACTGGGATCGCCGCCCCGATCTCGACCCGCAACTGGCCGCGCTGCAAGGCTCGTCGGCGCTGGATTTCGGCTGGTGGTTCGATGCGTCGGTGGCCTGCATCACGCTGCACGACATCCACCACTTCAACGCGCGCATCCCCTCCTACCGGTTGCGCGCCTGCCACTACAACCTGCCACCCGAATACACCCCGCGCCGCATCAAGTTCCCCGAGGCGGTGGCGGCGCTGAATCTCAAGCTGTGGGACGAAGACGCAAAGCGCCTCGTGCCGTTCCCCGACAGCTCTTCGGCCGATCCGGTGGCGTCGGCCGGATAACCTGATAGATACATGTTGAAACGCGCGCCCCAGGCAACACAAGGAGCAGAAATGAGCCCGGTCACACTCGTACGCGGCATTGGCGCGGCACTGGCCAATGCCCTCAAGGACCACGGTATCGAAAACGTCTCGGCGCTCGCCAAGGCGACGCCCGAGCAACTGATCAAGGTGCCCGGCATCGGCAAGGCGCGCGCGCCCGTCCTGATCGCCGCGGCCCGCGAACTTGCCGTATCCGAACCCGCGGCGAAACCACTGGCGCGTGCCACGCGTAGTCGCAAACCGGCGGCAAGCAAGGCCAAAAGCCGCCGCCCGGCACCGGCCGCTGTCGTGGTCCTGAGCGAGGTTCAAAAGGCCGAGGCCGACCGTAAGGCAGCGCAGGAAGCGGCCGAGCTCGAAAAGATCGAGGCCAAGGCCCGCAAGAAAGCCAAGGCAAAGGCCAAGGCCGAAAAAGCCGCCCGGAAAAAGGCCGAGATGGAGGCAAAGTTCAAAAAGGCCAAGGACAAGATCAAGGCCAAGAAGGACAAAAAGAAAAAAGACAAGAAAAAGAAAGACAAGAAGGACAAGAAGGACAAGAAAAAGGGGAAGAAGTAACGCCTCCCCCTTGTCCCGTCGAAACCGGCCCCGCGATCCGCGGCGCCGGTTTTCTTATGCCAGCGTACCGTCCAGCTGCAGCGTCAGCTTGCCGCCCAGATAGGGGGCCAGAACCTCGGGAAGGGTGACGGTGCCATCCTCGTTCTGGCCGTTTTCCAGCACCGCGATCAGACAGCGCCCGACGGCCAGACCCGATCCGTTCAGCGTATGCACGAATTCCGGCTTGCCGCCGCCTTCGGGGCGAAAGCGCGCATTCATCCGGCGCGCCTGAAAATCGCCGCAGGTCGAGACCGAACTGATTTCGCGATAGGTGTCCTGCCCGGGCAGCCACGCCTCGATGTCATAGGTACGGCGCGCGCCGAACCCCATGTCGCCGGTGCACAGCACCACGGTGCGATAGGGAATGCCCAGCTTTTCCAGAATCCCCTCGGCGCAGCGCAGCATGCGCTTCTGTTCCTCTTCCGATTTGTCGGGATGCGTGACCGACACCATCTCGACCTTTTCGAACTGGTGCTGGCGCAGCATGCCGCGCGTGTCCTTGCCCGCCGATCCGGCCTCCGAGCGGAAGCACAGCGAATGCGCGGTATAGCGGCGCGGCAGATAGCTTTCCTCGACAATGCAATCACTGACGATATTGGTCAGTGACACTTCGGAGGTCGGGATCAGCCACCACCCCTCGCGGGTCTGATAGCTGTCTTCGCCGAATTTCGGCAACTGGCCGGTGCCCTGCATCATTTCCGACAGCACCAGAACCGGGCCGTTGACCTCGGTCAGGCCGTTTTCGTTGATATGCGTGTCCAGCATGAACTGCGCCAGCGCCCGGTGGATGCGTGCAACACCGCCCGACAGCAGCACAAAGCGCGCGCCCGAGAGTTTGGCGGCGGTTTCGAAATCCATGCCGTTCTGCACCGCTTCGATCTCGAAATGCTCCTTGGGCGCAAACCCCATTTCGCGCGGGGTGCCCCAGCGGTTGATCTCGACATTGTCGTTCTCGTCCGCTCCCTGCGGCACGTCGTCCGCCGGCAGGTTGGCGATACGCGACATCTGGTCGTTCAGCAGCGCGTCAAGGTCCTTGGCCTCGTTCTGCATCCGCGCGATCTCGGCCTTTTTCTCGGCCACCAGCGTGCGCAGCCGCGCGAATTCGGCCTCGTCCCCGCGCGCCTTGGCGGCACCCACGTCCTTGCTGGCCTTGTTCTGTTCGGCCTGCGCGGTCTCGGCCGCCAGGATCTTGGCGCGGCGCTCTTCATCAAGACGCAACAGGTCCGACGACACCGGCGCGTCCCCACGGCGCGCAAGAGCGGCGTCGAAGGCGGCGGGATTTTCGCGAATGGCGCGGATGTCGTGCATGGGTTTGGTTCCCTTGATGAATTGCGACTCGATACCCGCCTTATGCCTCAACTGACTGGCAGAGGGTAGGGTGGTTCATTCATCCCATGTCGAGGGGGCATTGGGATCGAAACCGATGGATTTTTGCCACCTGCGCCAAATGTTCTTAAGAGTTTCCCAGCCAGTTAAGTCTTTTGTCCAGTGCAGTTGCTCTTGCTCGGGTTCACGTTCAACGCTCCCGTCGCAAATAATATGGCTAAGTGTTTCATTGCTTAGTTTCAGTTCTCTTAAGTCAGCGTCACGAACCAGGCTGGCACTGACACGACAATTGAATAAAACGTTCTCTAGGCCGGAAGTCCTTCTGAAATAGCATCCGTCAAAAACGGAACCCTGAACAACAGCCCCATCTTCTTCTGACCGTGAACCAGCGGATCGACCGGGCGGTTATCTTCGGGCAGGGCGACAAAGACCACGAGAATGGCAAACAGGACCGCACCCGCGCCTGTCAATATCCAGAACAGTTCCGGCTCAATCGGTATCTCGGTCACGTGCTCGGCCTCACTCGCGTTTGGCGTGCATCATGAGCAGAAATCGGGCCGATGCCAAGACGCTGCAGGTGGCTGAAACCAAGGATATTCAAGTGTACAAAACGAACAAGTGGGGGTCGAAAACCGGTACAATTGGAACATTTCGCCGGTACAAGCCGAACTGCCCAAAGAAAAAGGCCGGGCGTTGCGGCCCGGCCTGAGTGTTCACTAATTCAAAACCGCCTCGATCCGGCTCACCCGGTGACGCGGCGGTTGCATGACGATGTCACCCGTCAAAAAATCGGCATAGTCGCAGGTCAATTCGACCCCTGCCGGGATGTCTTCCTTGGCCACGCCCCAGATCCCGCCCGAAAAATCCAGGTTGGGATACATCGAATGGTTCATGAACCGCCCTTCATCACTTTCCAGAATCAGGTATCCCGGACGATGGATATCGGGATAGCTGTAGCGTTCCAGAAACTCCCGGACATGCGGCTCGACATTGTCGAGCTTGGTTTCGGGGAACGTGATGTCAAGCATTCTGTCATGCCGCCAGACCTTGTCACCCCTGGCAATATCGTCATGACAAAACACGCCCAACCCTTCGATTTCGGAGGGGGCGAGGTAGCAGCGCACCATCATCATGCGCCTGTTCCTTCTACATGGAATGGCCGGGCCGCCTTCCGGGCCGGAAAGAGGGGGCAACCCCCGCGCTCGGCGGCTAGCGCGAGGAAATCCTAAGCGCCGAATCGCGGAAAAAAGCAACTGAAATTATCGTCCTGCCTTTGCGGCGCACCGGGTTCACGGCGGCATCAATCCTCCGCATCATCCCGCATGGCATGAAACCGCGCGATCACGGCGGTCCGCACCTCGTCGGGTTCTGCCTCCAGCGCATCGGTCAGGCGTCGCAATTCGCGGCGCGTCTGGTGCAAACGGTCGATGAGCGTCAGCACGACAGGAACGGTATTTGCCGGAACCGACATTTCCTTTCTCAGATCGCATAACAGGCGCAGGCGGGCGATATCAACCTCGTCGAAAACCGGGCCTGTCCTGCCCTGCGCCGGGCGCACCCAACCTTCGCGAACCCAGACCCGCAATTCCCGCAGGCTCAGGCGTTCGATGCGCTGAACAACGGCGCGTTCATCCAGTTTCATACCCGCCTCCGCATATCCTTGCGCGGGTCGAAGCCCGCGTGATCCCGCCAGCGCCTGGCCATGTCTTCCATCCCGGCGTCGATCCGGTCTGGCAGCATGATTCTCAGGCGCACATACTGATCCCCGGCCGCGCCTTTTGGCGGGGCAATCCCCTTGCCCTTCAACCGCAACCGGTGCCCCGACGATGCCCCTTTCGGGATCGACATCGACACCGTGCCCGAGATCGTCGGTACATCGACCTTTGCCCCCAGTACCGCCTCGTCAAAGGTGATCGGCAACTCCATCTCGATATCGCTGCCGTCTCGCGAAAACACCGGATGAGGCCGAACGCCGATGGTCACCAACGCATCCCCCGCCGGCCCCTGACCATAACCCGGCCCGCCCTTGCCGCGCAGGCGCAGGGTCTGACCGTCCCTGACACCTGCGGGAATCGAGAGTTCGATCTTTTTCCCGTCCGGCATGGTGACGCTGCTTTTTGCGCCCTGCGCGGCATCGAGGAAATCCACGTCGAGGTGATAACGTGTATCCGCACCCCGAGCATGGACCTCCTGCCGGAACCCCCCGCCGCTGCCCCGCGCGCGCCGCCCGAAGAGTTCAGAGAACAGGTCCGACATGTCCTCGTAGTCACCCGGCCCGCCGCCCGGATCGTAACGGCGCCCCGCATCCTGCCCGGCATAGTGGTGATAATACTGCCGTTCGGGCCGCTCCTGTCCGCTGGCGTCGATCTCGCCGGCATCGAAGCGTTTGCGCTTGTCGGGATCGCCCAACAGGTCATAGGCGGCAGAGACCGCCTGAAACTGCGCCTTCTTGTCCGGATCGTCGGGGTGAAGGTCGGGATGCAGGGATTTCGCGAGCTTGCGATAGGCTTTCTTTATTTCATCCTGCGTCGCTGTTTTTGTAACGCCAAGAATGGCATAGGGATCGTCGTTCATCTGTCACGACCTGTTCGTGGCTGTTGAATACCATTCGATATCAGCGCAGTCTCAGGACCGGGTCAACAACATGACGGTACGCGGAGAAAGCGCATTTTGTCGCCGCGCCAGCCTGTCCTGCGCGATCTTCAGTTTCAGATGCGCAACCGCCAGCCTTTGCAGCGCCTTTTCCCGGTCGTCATACAGCCTTCGAATGCGCGATCCCGGGTTGCCGATCATCCAGCGGCTTCGACCGATGGTTTCCGGAACCAACGCCGAAGCTTCGCGCAACCCGGCCTTCCAGGCGGTATCGGCAGTGTCATAGGAACGGGCGGCCCGGAACAGAACACGACGCCGCGTATTCAGATATGGATGCATTGCAATGCCCTCGACAAGCCCCGGCGCGGATGGCCAGCCACCCTTGAGCCGGAGGAGATACGCGTCACCTGTTGCAAGCCTAATTCCGTCTCGGACGGAACGTCAACAGTTGGCAAGGACGGATTGGTTGAGGGGCGCTGCCCCTTTTGCCCTGCGGGCAATTCACCCCGGGGTATTTGAGACCAGAAAGAAGCGGCAGGAAGGGAATGAGAGCTTGTCATCGCAGGTGGAAACGGGTTTGTTTCGGCCAGTTTTCCTTGTTGGGGCAAAACTTGCTGGCTGTCCCGGGCCTCGCTTCGATTTCTCCAGACCGGAAAAGTGTCGTCATCCTGTCCGCCGCCATGCCGATATTCGGCGTCTGCACTGTGCTGGCGCAGGAGCAGGGGCAGGAGGGCATCGCCTCGGTCGCCCTGCTGGCGGCAACCTTCCTGGCCTTTGTCACGCTCTCGGCCGTGTTGCTGTGGCTGAGTTGAGGGTCGACGCGGATGCCGCCGGGCGGCAACGCCAAAGTTTCTCTGGCGCAAGCGCTCCTTCGCCGCTTGCACCTTGCCGCGTCAACGCATAGGTTCCCGGCAAATTTGCGGGGTTGACCCCGCCTCGTCAAAACAAAGGAATATCCCATGGATGGTGGCGCAATTGCCCAGTTTCTCCCGCTGATCCTGATTTTCGGCATCATGTACTTCCTGCTGATCCGTCCGCAGCAGAAAAAGATGAAGACCCATCAGGCCATGGTCGATGCGCTGCGCCGGGGTGATCAGGTGGTCACGCAAGGCGGCCTCATCGGTAAGGTTGCCAAGGTCAAGGAAGACGGCGAAATCGAGGTCGAGATTGCCGAAGGCGTCAAGGTGCGGGTGGTCAAGGCGACTATCGCGCAGGTTCTGAACAAGACCGAACCGGCGAAATAACTTCGTTCCGCAATTCCTTGAAAAGGCAGGGTAATGCTGCAAATTGATACCTGGAAGCGGGTTCTGATCTGGTCGGTCTGCGTGATCGGCCTGCTGTTGGCCCTGCCAAATGCGTTCTATACCCGCGTCGAGCAATCGAACGACGCGCGGACCGCCATCGAACTGGGCAACGATACGCCCGAGATGCAGGCCGTCGCGGGTCGGTGGCCAGGCTGGATGCCGTCGTCTCTGGTCAATCTGGGCCTCGACCTGCGCGGCGGTGCGCATCTGCTGGCCGAGGTTCAGGTCGGTGATGTCTACGAATCCCGGATGGAGGCGATGTGGCCCGAAATCCGCGACGCGCTGCGCGACGAACGCGCGACGGTCGGCACCATCCGCAAGCAGCCCTCGGCCCCGGACGAGATTCGCATCCGGATCAGCCAGCCCGAAGGCATGTCCCGCGCCCTCGAAACAGTCCGCGGCCTGTCGCGCCCGATCCAGACCCTGACAGGAGCGGGGGCGTCGGATATCGACGTGCGCGCCGACGGCGATGTCATCGTGGTTCAGCTGTCCGAGGCTGAAAAACTGGCCTCTGACGATCGCACCGTTCGGCAGGCGCTGGAAATCGTGCGCCGCCGGATCGACGAGGTCGGCACCCGCGAGCCCACCATCCAGCGCCAGGGCGCCGATCGCATCCTGATTCAGGTGCCCGGCATCGGCAGCGCATCCGAGTTGAAAGACATCATCGGAACGACCGCACAGCTGACATTCAACCCGGTCGTCTCGCGCGGCACCGATCCCGACGCCCAACCGGGAATAGGCGAAAAAGTCATCCCGTCGATCGACGAAGAGGGTGTCTATTACATCATCGAATCCGCCCCCGTCGTCACCGGTGAGGAACTGGTCGATGCGCAGCCCTCGTTCGATCAGAACGGGCGCCCTGCGGTAAATTTCCGCTTCAACACCTCGGGGGCGCGCAAATTCGGCGACTATACCCGCGACAATATCGGCGCCCCTTTCGCCATCGTTCTGGATAACGAGGTGATCTCGGCCCCGGTGATCCAAAGCCATATCCCCGGCGGCTCGGGCATCATCACCGGCCGCTTCACCGTCGAGGAAAGCACCAACCTGGCCGTGCTGCTGCGCGCCGGTGCGCTGCCTGCCGGTTTGGAATTCCTCGAAGAACGCACCATCGGCCCGGAACTGGGTCAGGACAGCATCGATGCGGGCAAGGTGGCGACCATCGTGGCCTTCGTTGCCGTGCTGGGCTTCATGGCGCTCAGCTATGGTCTGTTCGGCATCTTCGCCAATATCGCCCTGCTGATCAACGTGGGCCTGATCTTTGGCCTCTTGTCGCTGATCGGCGCCACGCTGACGCTGCCAGGCATCGCCGGGATCGTACTGACAGTCGGTATGGCGGTGGACGCCAACGTGCTGATCTTTGAACGCATCCGCGAGGAACTGAGAACCGCCAAGGGACCCGCTCGCGCGATCGAGCTCGGCTATGAAAAGGCCCTATCGGCCATTCTTGACGCCAACATCACCACCTTCATCACGGCGGTGATCCTGTTCGCCATCGGCAGCGGCCCCGTTCGCGGCTTTGCCATCACTCTGGGCCTCGGCCTGATCACATCCGTCTTCACCGCGATCTTCGTGACCCGTGTTATGATCGTGATGTGGTTCGAACGCCGCCGCCCGAAAACGATCGAGGTCTGACATGCGTATGAGACTTGTTCCCGACGAAACCTCGTTCGATTTCTTCAAGCGCTGGAAATTGTGGCTGGGCATTTCTGCCCTGATGGTCGTGGTGGGCTTTGCTTCGTTCATGATACAGGGGCTGAATTTCGGCATCGATTTCCGTGGTGGCACCACGATCCGAACCCAAAGCACCCAACCGGTTGACGTGGGCCTCTATCGCGATGCGGTCTCGCCACTGGGATTGGGCGATGTGACCATCACCGAAATCTTCGACCCGACCTTCGGCGAGGATGAAAACGTCGCCATGATCCGCATTCAGGCCCAGGACGAGGCCGAGGCGGTCTCGACCGAAACCATCGCCGCCGTCGAAAGCGCCCTCAGCCAGGCCGCGCCCGACATCCAGTTCGTGTCGGTGGAATCGGTCGGTCCGAAAGTGTCGGGCGAATTGATCAAGTCGGCGGTCATCGCCGTCGCCCTCGCCATCGGCGCGGTGCTGATCTATGTCTGGATGCGCTTCGAATGGCAGTTTGCCATCGGCGCGGTGGCCGCGCTGGTACACGACGTCATCCTGACCATCGGCATCTTTTCCGAACTTCAGATCCGGTTCGACCTCGCGATCATCGCGGCCCTTCTGACGATTGTCGGTTACTCGCTGAACGACACGGTGGTGATTTTCGACCGCGTACGCGAAAACCTGCGCAAATACAAGAAGATGGACCTCAAGGAGGTGCTGAACATCTCGATCAACGAAACCCTCAGCCGCACGGTGATGACCTCGCTGACGACGCTGCTGGCGCTGGTCTCGCTTTACGTGCTGGGCGGCGACGTGATCCGCGGCTTCGTCTTCGCGATGATCTGGGGCGTGATCGTGGGAACCTATTCCACCGTGTTCGTCGCCTCGACCATCCTGTTGTGGCTGGGCGTCAAACGCGACTGGTCCAAGCCCTCGAACACCTCGGGCAACCAGTTCGCCAATATCGACGCCTGATGCGCCTGAACGAGGTCACATATACCGATGCCAAACCGGTCGATGGCTATGGCCCCGGCTTCTTCCGCATCGGCGGGGAATTGTTCGCAGGGGCCGTCCTGACCGGCCCCGCCGGAACCGGCCCGTGGGGCGGGTATGATGACATAGATCCGTTGCTGAATCTTGCCGACCGGATCGACGTGCTCTTCATCGGCACCGGTGCCGAGATGGCGCACATCCCGGCCCCTTTGCGCACCACGCTCGAAGCGGCGGGTATCGGGGTAGAGCCGATGAATTCCCCCGCCGCCTGCCGCACTTACAACGTGCTTCTGTCCGAGGGCCGGCGCATCGCCCTGGCGATGATCCCTGTCTGACCTGCGCCCTTCATCTGTTGACAAATACTCCGGAGAGCGCGAGGGGCTGGTCCCTCGCTCCGGTCCCTGCGGCAAAAGCGGCCTTTTGCCGTCGCGTCCAATGGGATAAGCGGACCCCATGACACTTTCCGTTTCCGATCTGGCCATCACGCGTGGCGGCGTGACCGTTCTCGAAGGGCTGAGCTTCAGGCTCGAGCCCGGCAAGGCGCTGATCCTGCGCGGCCCCAACGGCATCGGCAAGACGACCCTGCTGCGCACGCTGGCGGGGCTGCAACCGGCGCGCGCGGGCGCCATCTCGGGGGCCGAGGATCGCATCGCCTATGCCGCGCATTCCGACGGGCTGAAACCGACGCTGAGCGTGGCCGAGAACCTGCGGTTCTGGGCCTCGGTCTTTGGCGCTGCGGATATTCAAACCGCGCTCGACGCCTTTGACCTGAACGATCTGGCCGACCGGCATGCAGGCAATCTTTCGGCGGGGCAGAAACGGCGGCTCGGCCTGTCGCGGCTGCTGGTCACCGGACGCCCGATCTGGATGTTGGACGAACCCACCGTGTCGCTCGATCGCAATGCGGTGGCGATGTTCGCCGACGCGGTGCGGGCGCATCTGGGGCAGGGCGGTTCGGCCCTGATCGCCACCCATATCGACCTTGGGCTTGACGGCGACGTGCTCGACGTGGGGCCTTACAAGGCCAAACCGAAACCCATCGACGACTTCGACGGAGGTTTCCTGTGATCGCCCTGCTCAAGCGCGACCTGACGCTGGCGCTGCGCGCGGGCGGAGGCTTTGGCCTCGGCCTGGCGTTCTTCCTGATCGTCACGGTGCTGGTGCCGTTTTCCGTTGGTCCGCAATCCTCGCTCCTGTCTACCATCGCGCCCGGTGTGTTGTGGCTGGGCGCGCTGCTGGCCTGTCTTCTGTCGCTGGACCGCCTGCTGGCGCTGGATTGGGAGGACGGCTCGCTCGATCTGCTCGCCACCGCGCCGCTGCCTCTGGAATCGGTGGTGACGATCAAGGCTCTAGCCCACTGGATCACAACCGGCCTGCCGCTGGTTCTGGCCGCCCCCGTGCTGGGCGTTTTGCTCAACTTGCCTGTGCCCGGGTTCTTCTGGCTGGTGGTCTCGCTCGCCATCGGCACCCCGGCGCTCAGCGTCATCGGCACTTTCGGAGCGGCCCTGACGGTGGGGCTGAAACGCGGCGGCCTGCTGTTGTCGCTGCTGGTCCTGCCGCTTTACGTACCAACCCTCATCTTCGGGGCCGAGGTCGCCCGGCGCGGCGCCACGGGGATGGAGACCACGACACCGCTGCTAATGCTCGCCGGGATCACCGCCGCCACCATTGCCCTTCTGCCCTTTGCCAGCGCTGCGGTGCTGCGCGTGAACCTGCGTTGACCTTTGTCAATTGAGAATGGACCCGACTCGGACTAGATAAGCCCCATGTCACTAGCAACCAAAGCCAACGCCCTCTGGGAATACGCCAACCCCAAGAAGTTTCTGGCCACGACCGAGCGCGTGCTGCCATTCTTCTGGGTCACCTCCGCGCTGTTTCTGGTGGTGGGCCTCGTTTGGGGCTTCTTCTTCACGCCCGACGACTACAAGCAGGGCTCGACCGTCAAGATCATCTATCTGCACGTGCCCGCGGCGCTGATGGCGATCAATTGCTGGCTGATGATGCTGGCAACTTCGCTGGTGTGGCTGGTGCGACGCCACCATGTCAGCGCGCTTGCCGCCCGTGCGGCGGCCCCCATCGGCATCGTCATGACGCTGATTGCGCTGGCTACCGGCGCGATCTGGGGTCAGCCCATGTGGGGCACATGGTGGGCCTGGGACCCACGCCTGACCTCGTTCCTGATCCTGTTCCTGTTCTATCTGGGCTACGTCGCCCTGTGGGAGGCGATCGAGGACCCCGACACCGCCGCTGATCTGACCTCGGTGCTGTGTCTGGTCGGTTCGGTCTTTGCGCTGCTCAGCCGCTACGCAGTGAATTTCTGGAACCAGGGCCTGCATCAGGGCGCATCGGTCATGCGGGCCGGGGCGATCACGGGAACCGACACCGAAGAAAAGGTGAGCAACATCTTCTTCTACCCGCTGCTGATGTGCATCATCGGCTTTGTCCTGTTGTTCATCGCGCTGGTCTTCTACCGCACCGGAACCGAGATCCGGGCCCGGCGCATCAAGGCGCTTCTGGCGCGTGAAAGGGTCAACGCATGATCCCCGATCTTGGAAAATATGCCGACACGGTCCTGTCGGCCTATGCCGCCTCGGTGCTTTTGCTTGTGGCACTGGTGATTTTCAGCCTCGTGCGTGGCCGCAAGGTGCGGGCCGAGATGGAAAAGGTCGAACAAAGGATGACCCGGAATGGCTAAGGTTTCGCCCCTGATGCTGGCGCCGCCGCTGATCTTCGGCGCGTTCGTCGCCCTCGCGGTGATGCAGATGTTCCGCAGCGACAACAAGGACGAATTGCCCACCGCACTGGCCGGCAAGCAGGCTCCGGCGGTCGAACTGGTGCAACTGGGCGACAAGGCGCTGTGGTCGGACGAGACCCTGCGCGACGGCAAGATCAAGCTGGTCAATTTCTGGGCCAGCTGGTGCGCTCCCTGCCGCGCCGAACACCCAAACCTCGAGGCGCTGAAACAGGAAGGCATCACCGTTCTGGGCGCCAACTACAAGGACGATCCCGACAACGCACTGGCCTTCATGGACGAGCTGGGCGATCCCTATACCGCCGGCGGCGCGTCCGAGCAGGCGATGAACATCAACTGGGGAATCTACGGCGTTCCGGAAACCTTCCTTGTCGATGGCGAGGGCCACATCATCCTGCGTGTCGCCGGGCCGTTGACGCAACGCGAACTGACCAACCGCCTGCGCCCCGCGATGGAGGCCGCCACGTCGGAATAGACGGGCTCAGGGCCTGAGCAGGATCCAGACCATCGCCGCGATAAAGGCAAAGGTCACCAGGTTCATCACGGTATCCGTCAGGTCACCGACCAGCATCGCGTGCTCCCTCCTCGCGCAGGCCACGGAACAGGCACACCATCAGCAGGACCGAGATAAAGACAAAGGGCAAGGCACCCAGCGATATCAGGATCTTGACCGAGTCCACCGACCCCGACAGGATCATCGCGACGCTCAGCAACCCCAGCAGAGCGCCCCAGATCAGACGCACGCGCGGCGCCGGATTGGGATCGCCCCCGGTCGAGAATGTCCCCAGCACAAAGGCCGCACTGACAACGCTTGTCACGATGAACAGGAACGCGGCCAGCACCGTCGCCAGCGTGGTCACAGCGGACAGGGGCAGACGGTCGAGCAGGGCAAAGGTCACGCGCTCGATATTCGTCTGGGTGAGGGCCAGCAACTCTCCCGCACCGTTAAGCGCCTCAAAAAGGCCGATGCCCCCGAACGCGCCAAACCACAGGATCGAAAACAGGGTGGGGGCGAACAGCACCCCGATCACGAACTCACGAATCGTGCGCCCACGCGAGATGCGGGCGACGAAAACACCCACGAACGGCCCCCACGCGATCCACCAGACCATATAGGTCAGCGTCCAGTCACTGAACCACTTGGCTACCTCGTCGCCGAAAAACGTATAGGTCTGAAAGCCTCGGGGGATGACATTGGTCACATAGTCGCCAAACCCCTGAACCACCGTGTTCAGCAGGTATTCGGTCGGGCCAAGAATGATGGTATAGGCCACCAGCGCGATGGCGATCGCCATCGCCGCGTTCGACAGCCGCGCCATGCCCAGACCAAGATCGATCATCAGGGCAGGGACATAGGCGGCGACCATGGCCGCAAATACCCCGCCGATCAGAACCGGCCCGGTCGCATCCTTTCCGGCCATCACCGCAAGACCGTCCGCCACCTGAAAAACACCCATCGCCATCGACCCGCCAACCCCGATGGCGATCGCGATAATGGCCATGAAATCCGACAGCCATCCAACCAGCTCGGCCCAACGCTCACCGGGAAACAGGGATCTGATGGGCGCGCTGACCATCATGCCGGTACCACGCCGAAAACTGAAATAGGCAATCGTCAGCGCGGTCGAACCATAGATGGCCCAGGCGTGCAGCCCCCAATGAAAATTGGTGGCCAGCATGGCCTGCTGCGCTGCAAGGAAATCCGGCGCCATGCCCGAGATAAAGCGGTAATGGGTCAGCGGCTCTGCCACCGCCCAGAACAGCAGCCCCACGCCCATGCCCGCCGAAAACAGCATCGCAATCCACGAGGCGGTCGAGAATTCCGGCGTTTCGTCATCCTTGCCCAGCCGTATGTCGCCATATCCGGAAAAGGCCAGCCCCAGGCAGCCGATCAGCATACCCGACGCGGCCAGCATCACGAACCAGCCCCGGCTGTGAAAACTCTGCTGAACGATCCCGCTGGCCCAGGTCACCAGACCCTCGATGTCGACAATGCCCCAGACCCCGACCACCGCGATCACGCACAAAGAGCATGTCAGCAAGGCGTTGGGCTTGGGCATCCCGGTCTCCCCTCCGGTTCAGCAATCTGAAAAGCCTGCACAATTATCGCGCGAAGGTCCAGAACCTAGATCCGGTAGCCTCCGGACACCGTCAGGATCTCGCCCGTGATAAACCCCGCCGCGTCCGAGGCCAGAAACCGAACCGCGCGGGCCACGTCCTCGGGTGTCCCGATCCGGCCCAGCGCCGTGTCCCTGACAAACGCATCGGTCAGGTCGTCGGCGCGCGGCGCTTCGGGGGTGTTGATCGCGCCCGGCGCCACCCCGTTTACCCGGATGCCCCGCGGACCAAGCTCCTTGGCCATCGCCCGCGTCCACAGGTTCAGCGCCGCCTTGCTGGCCCCGTATGTCGCCGCATCGCGCGGCGGCAGCACCGCGTTGACCGACGAGATGCTGACAATTGCCGCCCCGGCGTCCAGATGCGGCAGGGCAGCAGCCAACAGCGCGGCGGGCGCCAGCAGGTTGAGATCCAGAATGGCCCGGTGCGCCTCGGCGTCAAATGCGTCCTTGGGGGTGGACGCGATCAATCCTGCATTATTGACGATCACGTCCAGCCTGCCGAACTGTCCGATTACCTGCGAAATAACCTCTTCGGCCCGATCCGGTCGGGTCAGATCCGCTCGGATCGCCAGTTTGCCATCCCCGGCTCCCGCCGGTTCCGTCGACCGCCATGTGAACGCAACCGAATGGTCCCGCGCCAGATCGTCGACAATCGAACGCCCGATCCCCCGCGCGCCGCCTGTCACCAATGCAACTTTTTTCATCCCGCCAGCCTAGCGATAAAGGCGCAGGAGGAAAGCCGCTTCTTTCTGGTTCCCAATACCCCGGAGCGCGAGGCAGAGCCTCGCAAAAAGAAAAGGGCGCCCGCAGGCGCCCTTCAAATGCTACTGAAGCGTTCTGTCTCAGCTGGCTTTGGCCAGATTGCGCAGCACATAGTGCAGCACGCCGCCGTTTTCGATGTACTCGATCTCCGGCGCGGTATCGATCCGGCATTTCAGGGTGATGGTCTTCTCCGATCCGTCGCCATAGGTGATGGTGCAAGGCACCTCCTGCAGCGGTTGAATGGTGTCCAGCCCCGAAATCGAAACCGTCTCGTCGCCCTTCAGGCCTAGCGTCTTGCGGGTGTCTCCGCCGGTGAACTCGAACGGGATGACGCCCATCCCGACCAGGTTCGAACGGTGAATACGCTCAAAGCTCTCGGCGATTACCGCCTTGACGCCCAGCAGTGCCGTGCCCTTGGCCGCCCAGTCGCGCGAAGACCCCGCGCCATACTGCTCGCCTCCAAAGACCACGAGCGGCGTGCCCGCGTCCTGATACGCCATCGACGCGTCATAGATCGAGGTCTGTGCGCCATCCGGCCCCTTGGTATAGCCACCCTCGACCCCGTCCAGCATCTCGTTCTTGATGCGGATATTGGCAAAGGTGCCACGCATCATGATCTCGTGGTTGCCCCGGCGCGAGCCATACGAGTTGAATTCGCGCGGCGCCACCTGACGCTCGGTCAGATACTTGCCTGCGGGCGTGGTGGTGGCAAAGGACCCGGCGGGCGATATGTGGTCGGTGGTGACCATGTCGCCCAGGATCGCCAGTACCTTGGCGCCCTCGATATTGGTGATGGTGCCCGGCTCCGTTCCCATGCCCTGGAAATAGGGCGGGTTCTGGATATAGGTCGAGGTCGCGGGCCAGTCATAGGTCTCGGCATCGGTGGTCTCGACACCCTGCCACTTCTCGTCACCCTTGAAGACGTCGGCATATTTCGACTGGAATGCCTCGCGGGTCACAGTGCTTTCGACCAGGTCGGCGATTTCCTTCTGGGTCGGCCAGATGTCCTTCATATAGACATCGTTGCCGTCCTTGTCGGTGCCGATCGGCTCGGATGTCAGGTCGATATCCAGCGTGCCGGCCAGCGCATAGACCACCACCAGCGGCGGCGAGGCCAGATAGTTGGCGCGCACGTCGGGCGAGATACGGCCTTCGAAGTTGCGGTTGCCTGACAGAACGCTGGTGGCCACCAGATCGCCCTCGGCAATCGCTTCGCTGATTTCCTTCTGGATCGGACCCGAGTTGCCGATACAGGTGGTGCAGCCATAACCCACAAGGTTGAAGCCGATCTTGTCCAGATCCTCCTGCAGGCCGGCGGCCTCCAGATAGGCGCTGACGACCTGGCTTCCCGGCGCCAGCGAGGTCTTGACCCAGGGCTTGCGGTTCAGCCCCAGTGCGGCGGCCTTGCGCGCCACCAGACCGGCGCCGATCATCACGTAGGGGTTCGAGGTGTTGGTGCAGGACGTGATCGAGGCGATCACCACCTTGCCCGATTCCATCGTGTAATCTTCGCCCTTGACCGCAACCTCCTTGCCCATCGGGCGCTTGAAGGTCTCGGCCATCTCGCGGGTGAACGCGGTCTTGGCATCGGTCAGCGCCACATAGTCCTGCGGGCGCTTGGGGCCGGAAATGGCGGGCACGATGGTGCCCATGTCCAGGCTCAGCGTGTCGGTATAGACAGGGGCGTAATCGGCATCACGCCAGAACCCGTTTTCCTTGGCATAGGCTTCGACCAGCTGGATCCGGTCCTCGTCGCGGCCGGTATTGCGCAGATAGCGCAGGGTCTCTCCGTCGATCGGGAAAAAGCCGCAGGTGGCGCCGTATTCAGGTGCCATGTTGGCGATGGTTGCCCGGTCGGCCAGCGGCAGACGGTCAAGGCCGGTGCCGTAGAATTCGACGAACTTGCCCACCACGCCCTTGGCGCGCAGCATCTCGACGACCTTCAGAACCAGGTCGGTGCCGGTGGTGCCCTCGACCATCTGGCCGGTCAGCTCAAAACCGATCACCTCGGGGATCAGCATCGAGATCGGCTGGCCCAGCATCGCGGCCTCGGCCTCGATCCCGCCAACGCCCCAGCCCAGAACGGCCATGCCGTTGACCATGGTGGTATGGCTGTCGGTGCCGACCAGCGTATCGGGGTACGCGACTTCGTCGCCGTTCTGGTCGGTGTCTGTCCAGACAGTCTGCGCCAGATATTCCAGGTTCACCTGGTGGCAGATGCCGGTTCCCGGCGGCACGACGCGGAAATTGTTGAACGCGTTCTGGCCCCATTTCAGGAACTGATACCGCTCCATGTTGCGCTCGTACTCGCGGTCCACGTTCATCTGGAACGCGCGCGGATTGCCGAACTCATCGATCATGACCGAGTGGTCGATGACCAGATCGACCGGGTTCAGCGGGTTGATCTTCTGCGCGTCACCACCCAGGCCCTTGATGCCGTCGCGCATCGCGGCCAGGTCCACCACGGCGGGAACGCCGGTGAAATCCTGCATCAGCACGCGGGCAGGGCGATAGGCAATCTCGCGCGGGTTCCTGCCGCCCTTGGCGCCCCATTCGGCAAAGGCCTTGATGTCGTCAACCGACACCGAGAATCCGCCGTCCTCGAACCGCAGCATGTTCTCCAGAACCACTTTCAGCGCGGCGGGAAGCTTTGAGAAATCGCCCAGGCCGGCCTCTTGCGCGGCGGGGATCGAATAATAAGAAACGGACTTGCCATTCACGCTCAGCGTCTTGCGTGTCTTGGCGGTATCCTGTCCAACTTTGATGGGCATCCGTGGCCTCCCTGTCAAAATGCGTGGAAATGGGATTCGCTGATGGCTATCTGCATCACGAACGGCCTGCGTTCAAGGTCCAAGACGGGGGGTGCGGCAATTTTTGTATACCATTGCACACATTTTTGACCGATCCGCTGACATCCAACTCAAGAAACCTTGATTAGCGGTTGAACGGCAGGCGTTCTACACCATGATAACCATCCCAATTCAACCGGGGCCACCCATGTTCAAATCGTTCGCCGCCGCATTGTTCTGCCTGTCCACGATCACGCCGGCATCGGCCGAAGGAAATCCTGTCGTGGTCGAGCTTTTCACCTCGCAGGGCTGTTCCTCGTGTCCCCCGGCAGACCGGATCATGCACGAACTGGCGCAGCGCGACGACGTGATCGGCCTGGCCCTGCATGTCGATTACTGGGACTACATCGGCTGGAAAGACGAGTATGCCGATCCCAGTCATGCCCAGCGCCAACGCGCCTATGCGCGCGAGGGCGGCCGATCGATGATCTATACGCCGCAAATGGTGATCAACGGTCAGCACGATGTGGTCGGTGCCAAAGGGCGCGAACTTGAGCGGCTGATCCGCCTTCACAGCGCCCGGCCGGATGTTGTCAGCGTTTCCGCGGTCCGCAATGGTGACGATCTTTCAATCGACGTTGCGCCGCTCAGCCTGACGGAACGTGGTACCTACTCGATCCAGGTCGTTCAGTATTCCCCGCTGCGCCATGCCTCGATCAAACGCGGAGAGCTGGCCGGGCATGACCTGAACTATGCCAACGTAGTGGAAAGCTGGCAGGTTGCGGGCCAATGGAGCGGATCAGCAGAGGCGAACTTCACCACCTCGCTCGATCCTCATCTCCCTGCCGTCGTGATCGTGCAGCACGCCGATCAGGGGCCAATCGTCGCCGCCGCCACGGTCGAGTGATCAGGGCATGTCCTCGGGCTGAACGCCCAGACCGTTCCACGCTTTCCAGCGGCGGTGGATCCAGAACCACTGGCCCATATGCTGACGCACCATCGCTTCGAGGTCGTCATTGATGTACTGCGTCATGGTCTTGGCATCGGAATGCGGCACCGGGTCGTGCAGAACGATTTCGAAATCGACCCCGTTGGGTTGCCGGACGGCATAACATGGGATCATAACCGCACCGTATTTGATCGCCAGTTCCGCATTCAGGATCGAGGTGACTGCAGGTTTGCCAAAAAAGGTCAGTTCCTCGCCGCCATGCGCGTGCAGGTCCGAGACAATCGCGATGATGCCGCCCTGTTTCAGTGACCGCACCATTTCCATCATGCCCCTGCGGCCCTGTTCGAACATCGGCTCGCCGGTGCGGTGGAACGCGTCCACATACATCTCGTTGAAATAGGGGTTGGCCATGCGGCGATAGAGGCACCCGATCGGCTTGCCGCTGCGGGTCTGCAACGCGATGCGCGCGGCCAGATAGTGACCGAAATGCGCAGTGATCATCATCAGCGGCCGCCCCTCGGCCACTGCCTGATCAAAGGCCGCAACGCCCGCGCCGGACACCTTGGCGTTTCTCTGGCGGTCGGTGAAATCCTCGGGCGAGAAATGTTCCATGATCGCGCGCCCGGCATTGTCGGGCACCTGGCGGCAGATCCGGTCGACCTCGTCGGACGGCAGGTCGGGGCAGGTGAGTTTCAGGTTCTTCTCCACCCGCTTGCGGAACCCCACCAGTGGCGACAAACGGCGCACCATCGCGCCCATCGCCGCAAGGCGGCGCTCGTAAGGCAACAGGTGCATGGCGCCGATCACGCCCTTCAGAAACACGTTGGTGGCATAGTATTTGCCAAGCTCAACTCGGCCGAGTTCCGATTTTTCGATGGGCATATAGGGGTCTCACCGCTGTTGCGTCTCGCGATGCCAGACATACAGACCCGCCCCCGCGATCACAAGCGTGCCAAGGACGGTCCACAGATCGGGGTATTCCGCAAAGAACAGCACGCTCCACAACGCGGCAAAGCCCAGACCGGAATAGGCATAGGGCGCCAGCATCGCCGCCTCGCCCCGGCTGAAGGCCAGGATCAGGAACATCTGTCCCATTGTGCCGAACCCCGCGACCAGCACGATCAGCCCCCAGCCCGACGGCTCGGGCATCTGCCATTGCGCCGGGGCGATCAGGCTCAGCAGAACCGTGCCCACCAGCCCGGTATAAAACAGCGATGTCCACGGGTCCTCGTCCGGACCCACGCGCCGGGTCAGCAAGGCATAGGCCGAATAACAGATGGCCGCCCCGATGGGAAAGAACGCGGCCGGTTGAAACACCGACGAGCCGGGGCGGATTACCATCGCAGCCCCCAGCACGGCCACCACGATCCCGGTGATCCGGCGCGGCCCGAGTGGTTCGCGCAGAAACAACGCCGCCCCCAGTGTGATCAGAACCGGGTTGATCGACATCAGTGCCGCCGCATCCGTCAGGGGAATGCGACTCAGCCCGACAAAGAAAAACCCCGTCGCCCCCATCAGCAGCAGCGAGCGCAGCAATTGCAGCTTCGGGTACCGTGTCCGCACGATCCGCCGCAGGCGCGGCAGAACCAGCACCAGCACCACCAGCATCTGCCCGGCATATCGCACCCAAAGCGCCGAAAGCACCCCGATCTTCGGCGCCAGCGCCTTGACCGAAGCATCCATCAGCGAAAAGCACAGGATCGCCAGCACCATCATCACGATGGCGCGACCCGCCCCGGCGCTCAAGCCGGGTCTCCATCGTGGGGCAAGGGAAGGGCGGTTGTCATAGGGCTTGATAGGCCGGGACGCGTTGCCGGTCCATCCACTTGCTTCGCAATTGCCGTAACGTTCCTGACGCTGGGTCAGGCCGCTTCTTCGGTCTCCGGCTCGATCAGCGTGATTGTCCCGTCATCGACCAGCGTGCGGATTGATCCCACAACTTCGGCCATGGCCTGTTCGGCCTCGGCCCGTTTGACCTTGCCACGCTCGGCGACCTCCTCGCGCAGGTTGTCCGCCATGCGGCTCGACATGTTGGCCAGCAGAAACTCCGCCGCCGCCCGGTCGCCCTCGGTCTCGGCCCCGGCCAGCGCCGCGACCAGAACCGGCTGTTCGACCCCCCGGATCACCGCCGCGACATCGCGCGTCGAAATCCGCTCCGGGATATGGGCAAAGGTAAAGATCACCCGGCGCACATTGCTGGCGAACTCCGCGTCCTCCTCGTCCAGCGCATGCAACAGCCCGTCGCGGGTGCTGGCCGCCGACTGGTTGAGGATGGCGCCAACCCGCGCCTCGGGCCGGTCCTTGAACGCGGGCACCGGCTTGCGGTCCAGTTGCGCCGCCAGCGACCAGCCGATCCGGTCCACCGCCTCGGGCGTCACATTGCCGGTCTGTGACATGGCATAGGTGATGCGCCGCGCCACCGGCCCCGGCAGGCATCCCAACAGTGCGGCGGCCTTGGGCGTGTCAAGCTTGGACAGCATCACCGCCGCCACTTCGGTGCTCTCGGCCTGCGCCATTTCAGCCAGTTCTTTGGCTTCCAGCGCGCGCAAACGTTGCCACGGATCGCCGATCTGGCGCACCCCGGCCTCCTTGCGCAGGCGCGCCGCCGTACTTGCGCCGATCTTGCCGGTCATCGCGTCCAGCGCCCCGGCCAGCCCGTGCGGGAAGGACAGGCCGATCCCCTCCAACGTCTCGGCAAACTCATGCGCGACGGCGTCCAGTGTCACCCGGTCCACCAGCCCCATGCACCCCATCTGCTGCGTCAGCCGGGCCTGCAGTTCCTCGGGCAGCTCCTCCAGCGGGATATCCGCGCCTTCGTTGAGCAACAGCCGCACCACGACGGCGGCCTTCTGAAGGTTGGACAGGTCCCGCGGAACCCTGCGTTCTTCCACCACATCCGGTTCCGGGGCACGCGCCCGCGGCGCACCCGCACCTGTTCGAACCAATGCACTGCCGTCCTGCATCGCCTGCGCCATCCAACAATTGACTTCCGCAGTCAGGCTAGCCGCACACCGGTAAAGAAAGGCTGAACCTCAATAGCTGTAAGTGACCCCCGACCGGATCGCATCGCGCAGCGAGGTTTCGGGCCAGCTTCCCTCGCCACCCCGCGCCTTGATCTCTTTCCATTGCTCGATGGCCAGGCCGGTCTTGCCTTCGGCGACAAATCCCTGTCCCATATAGCTGCGGGCCAGAAGATTGTCGGGATTGGTGGCGATCGCCTTTTGATAATAGGCGTTGGCCAGATCGGTCTGGCCCTGTTTGCGATAGGTAAATCCCCAATAGGTCAGGACGCGGTCGTCGTTCTGATCGCTCATCACCCGCAACACATTCTGTGCATGAGCCAACTGCCCGTCATAGGCCAGCTCGCGCGCGGCTTCGTACAGTTCGTCATCGGTGAAATTGGTCGCGCTCGGTTTGACGCATTTCTGCGTATCCACATCCCAGACCCGCCCGAACAGGCATTTCTTGGTGGTTTTCGTGGTCTTGGGCGGGCTTCCGCTGCCACCGCTGGCGGCAAGGGCCGTATCGGGGGTGAAGGCAAATCCAGAAAGGGCAATAGCAGTCGCGATCAACAGGCGCATCGAAGGTCTCCGGTCAAATATCCGTTCTCAAATCAAATAGCGTGACATTGAAAAAAGCGAGCCGCAAGCGACCCGCTTTCTTTCAAACTTCGGTGAGGCACAGTTCAACTCGTGACCTCTTTCACGCAGCTCTGGCTTTCGCTGTCCCAGACGGTGCCGGGTACGCAGGACTGCGTTTGTTGCTGATGAATTTCGCAGGCCAGGGCGACCGAGGCCGACAGCCCGAAAACAACAGCGCAAGCTAGCGTCTTGAACGTCATCGCGTTTCTCCTGTCTCGACTTGCGCTTTCATCATAGCCGGTTTTGTCCCGTCTGGCAAAAGAACAAAGCCCGGATCACGCGTGCGATCCGGGCCTTGCACTTTGTACTTGAACTGTGACCGGTTACGCGCCGAAAACACGCGCGAAAATCGTGTCCACGTGTTTGGTGTGATAACCCAGATCGAATTTCTCTTCGATCTCCGCCGGACTGAGTGCTGCCGTCACCTCGGAATCACCCAGCAGCTCGGTCTTGAAATCCTTGCCCTGTTCCCAGACCTTCATGGCGTTGCGCTGCACCAGACGATAGGCGTCCTCGCGGCTCACCCCCGCCTGAGTCAGTGCCAGCAACACCCGCTGGCTCATCACCAGCCCTCGGAACTTGTTCATGTTGGCAAGCATGTTGTCGGGATAGACGACCAGATTCTCGATCACGCCGGCCAGACGGTTCAGCGCGAAATCCAGCGTCACGGTGGCGTCGGGGCCGATGCCGCGCTCCACCGAGGAATGCGAGATATCCCGCTCGTGCCACAGCGCCACGTTCTCCATCGCCGGGATCACCGCCATGCGCACCAGCCGGGCGAGGCCGGTCAGGTTCTCGGTCAAGACCGGGTTGCGCTTGTGCGGCATCGCCGACGATCCCTTCTGACCTTTCGAGAAGAACTCTTCCGCTTCCAGTACCTCGGTCCGCTGCATGTGGCGGATCTCGACGGCGATGTTCTCGATGCTGCTGGCGATCACGCCCAGCGTGGCAAAGAACATCGCATGCCGGTCGCGCGGAATGACCTGGGTGGAAATCGGCTCGGGGCGCAGGCCCAGCTTTTCGCACACATGTTCCTCGACCGCAGGGTCGATATTGGCAAAGGTGCCGACCGCGCCGGATATCGCGCCAGTGGCCACTTCCCACCGCGCTTTTTCCAACCGGTTCTTGTTGCGGTCCATCTCGGCATAAAAGCGGGCAAAGGTCAGCCCCATCGTCGTCGGCTCGGCATGGATGCCGTGGCTGCGGCCGATGCGAATGGTGTCCTTGTGTTCGTGGGCGCGCTTTTTCAGCGCCGCCAGCACCTTGTCCATATCCGCCAGCAGGATGTCGGCGGCGCGTACCAGCTGGATGTTCAGCGTGGTGTCCAGCACGTCCGACGAGGTCATGCCCTGATGCACGAAGCGCGCATCCTCTGACCCGATATGCTCGGCCAGATGGGTCAGGAACGCGATCACGTCATGCTTGGTCACCGCCTCGATCTCGTCGATCCGGGCCACGTCGAATTCCACGTCCCGGGCCTTCCACACGGCCTCGGCATTGGCCTTTGGGATCACCCCCAGCTCGGCCTGCGCGTCACAGGCATGGGCCTCGATTTCGTACCAGATGCGGAACTTGGTCTCGGGCGACCAGATGGCGACCATTTCGGGGCGGGAATAGCGGGGGATCATTGGCAGCGGCACCTTTTTGTGATTGGCATGGGGCGTTGGCGCGGGTCTTAGACCCCCGCGCGCGCTGGAACAAGACACGAGACCCCGGATGAGACGGTTTGCCCTGATTTTTCTACCCCCACGCCGGTTACGCCGATGACCGCGCCGCAGAGAATTGCCGATTTCGAGGGCGAATGGCGCCTTGAGCGGGTGATCGACGACCGCCTGTCCGGCCAGATCCTGCGTGCCGACGGGGTCGCGACGCTGCGTCGCAGCGAAGAGGGCCTCGTCTATGACGAAGAGGTTACGCTGCGCATCCCCGGCCAGCAGCCGATGCGCGGAACCCGCCGCTATCTGTGGCAAGCCGCAGGCCCGCAGATCGCGATTCATTTCGAAGATGGCCGTTATTTCCATGGCTTAACCCTGGGTCAAGCAAAACCGGCCGACCACCACGACTGCCCGCCCGACAGCTATGACGCGGCCTATGATTTCTCCGCCTGGCCGCGCTGGAGCGTGCGCTGGACGGTCTCGGGTCCGCGCAAATCCTATGAAATGAGGACGGAATTCTCGCGCCGATAGCGTAAACTTCTTGCAGCAGGCGGCCTGAATGGGCATTGCTGTGTGCCAATGACGGATTGATATGGGAGACCATGGAATGAGCATGAGTGTTCTGGCCGACGCAATCGGCCCGCGCGAAGGAACGGCCCTCAGGGTCAAGCAAGTGGTTCTGGTGGCGCTGGGCATCGTTGCCCTGGCGATTGCCGCAAAAATCAAGGTGCCGATGTGGCCGGTTCCGATCACCATGGGAACGTTTGCCGTTCTCTCGATCGGCACCGCCTATGGCGCGCGCCTGGGCCTGGTGACCATGCTGGGTTACCTGCTGGTCGGCGCGCTGGGCTTTGACGTGTTCGCCGGATCCTCGGCCGAGAAATTCGGCCTGACCTACATGATGGGCGGCACCGGCGGCTATCTGGTCGGTTACCTGCTGGCCACGGTGACGCTGGGCGCACTGGCCGCGCGCGGCTGGGACCGTTCGTTCGGCAAGATGGCGCTGGCGCTGGTGCTGGCCAACGTGCTGATCTACGTTCCCGGCCTGCTGTGGCTGGGCCAGCTCTATGGCTGGGACAAGCCGATCCTCGAATGGGGCCTGACCCCGTTCCTGGTGGGCGACGCGATCAAGCTGGTGCTGGCCGCGCTGCTGATCCCCGGCCTGTGGAAACTGGTGGGCAACGCCCGCGGCTAAGCCTGACGGCAACAAGACGAAAGGCCCGGTGCGCATCGCTCCGGGCCTTTTCTTATGTGGACGACAGTCAAGTGAGGCGTAGACTATGGATAGACCGACAGTTGACAGGCGATTTCACGTAGCTTGTGTTGTGCGCGCCGATCAATGCAACGAGAAAGCGACATATAAGAGCCTGAAGTTCCAGCGTCAGATTCTGGTTGGAGCCAACACCATGTAAACCGAAGCCGAGCGGCTGACCCATAAAGAGGGCTTCATGTACTGCATCATTCCGAATAGCGGCGATCTCAGCCGCCCCTGAAATACTCGAATCTGCCCATTCTGGAACACTCATTTCAAATTGCTGGCACAGCCACTCAGCACGCTTTGCGTGAACTATTCTATTATTTGGTGGTTTCATTTCTTCGGCGATTTTATAACAGGCGTCTAGCGCGGTATACAAATACAAGAAACGTTCAAATTGTAGGGCGGGTGGATATTGCGCCAAGAAAAGGGCGTGAATGGCGGCAGCGAAGCGACAAGACTGACGAGGTTTTGTGTGGTTATCGATCCAGAAACGTTCGGTGAGATCAATACTTTGTGCGAGGTCGTCGAAGAGTGGAGTGAAGTCTACTAGCTTTTCGGGTTTAGTTGGCGTGGCGTCCAGAAAACCTGCGTTTGTAGCGGTCAGACGCAATCCGGTGAAAAACGAGACACTCCAAAGATGAAACGTCAAATGCTCCTCATCGTTTGCACTGCGATGAGTGATCGTGTGTGTCTTGGGTAGCCCGAAGACACGGGCAGAATAGGGTTTTTCGCTTACGATGCCCGATATGAAATTCCTGGTTTTTTGTGGCGGTGCATAAACCCAGTGATTTTCGATGATCTCTGCTTCAAAAAGGTCCGCGACCGTGGATTCGTGTTCCGGTAATGTTCTGATGGTTACTTCACCAGCGTCTATTTCTAACCGATTGGGATGAAAGCCAAAGTTAAGAGATAATTCTGTCATGCCTATGTTTCCTAGTGATCAAATTCCACCAGCATTGTCTCATTCAACATTACCTCGCAACATCGAAGTCTTGGCTTCTCATCGATCAGTTTCGCATTATGCGGTTATTGTTGATTTTCTCTTCAAATCGTTAAGTTTGGGTTATGAAAGCTATCTCGTGCGCGTGATGTCGCCGGGTTTGAGCCATACCATTGCTGTATACCGGCCTTGCGTAAGCCTTTTTGGGTCGCGCCTGTCTGGATACAGGCTCACCAAGTACCGTTTTCGGCACGCGCCGGTGGATGAGGGGGCCGCATATAATTTTCGTCGATCATCCCGGCCAGGGCGCGCGCGGTAACCCGCGGTCGAAAGACCCGACCGCGGTCCCCAAAAGCCCTCAGACGGCCAGCGGGTCTTCCACAAGAACCGTGGTCACATGTGCCGATCCTTCCAATGTCCGGTGCACCGGGCATTTGTCGGCGATCTCCAGCAGTTTCCGCCGCTGTTCGGTGTCCAGCGGGCCGTCCAGGCGGATTCGCCGGTCGAAATGGTCGATCTTGCTGTCCGTCTTCAGCCCGGCATCCTGTGCATGCACCTTGTTGTGGCTGACATCGACACTGATCCCTTTCAGCGGCCATTGCTTGCGCCGGGCATACATGCGGATCGTCATCGAGGTGCACGCCCCAAGCCCCGCCGCCAGGTATCCATAGGGCGACATGCCCTTGTCTGTGCCGCCATAGGCGACCGGTTCATCCGCAAGCGTGTGATGATCCGGCCCCGACTGCACATCCTGCAGAAACCCGTTCACGTCGGCTTCGGTCACCCGCACGATGCCCTCGGGCGCACCCGGGGGCGGGGCTGGGGGGGTCAGGTCCAGATAGCGCGATACCCAGGCCGATATGACGTCGGCGGCATATTCTGCATCCTCCGCGCGCGAGATCAGGTGATCCGCGCCGTCGAGCGTGACAAAGCTTTTGGGGTGTTTTGCCGCCTGAAAGATCTGCGCGGCATTGTCGATGCTGACAGTGTCGTCGCGCGGTGCATGCAGCACCAGCAGCGCCGCCTTCAACCCGCCGATCGCCTCGGTCAGCGAGATGCTGGAAATATCCTCGACAAAATCGCGCCCGATCCGGAAGGGCCTGCCGCCCAGAAGAACTTCGGCGGCGCCTTCCTGCTGAATTCTCGGGATTTCACCTTCGAAATGATGCGAGACATGGCCCGGATCGGCAGGGGCGCCCAATGTGACCACCGCCTTGACCGATGGCAGTCCGGCACGGGCGCGCAGCACCGCAGCCCCACCCAGCGAATGACCGATCAGAACCGATGGCGCCATGTCGCGCCCGCTCAGGTACTGTCCCGCCGCGACCAGATCCTCGACATTCGAGGTAAAGGTGGTGTTGGCGAATTCGCCTTCGGAATGACCCAGCCCGGTGAAATCGAACCGCAACACCGCAATCCCCATCGCCGCCAGCCGCGCCGCGATACGCCGTGCGGCGGGGATATCCTTGGAACAGGTGAAGCAATGGGCGAAAATCGCGGTTGCCAGAATGGGGCCATCGGGCAAGTCGAACCGGGCTGCAAGCTGGCCGCCATCATGGCCGGCAAAGGTGATGCGTTCTGTGGGCATGTTAAGTCTCCTGAAGTCGACAGGAGTTTGGGAAGGGTGGCGCGCGCTTACAAGCCATGTGTCGCCGGTGTCACGTCAAGGTGAGGCCCCGTGCGGTCTCACCGGGGAAATTGCCACAGATCGCCGTTCCCAAGAACCACCGCATTCATCGCAACATCCCAGGGCATCGGATAGATGGTCGCGATCCGCGCGAACCCCTGACCGACGCCAAAGGCGCGCGGTTTGCGCGGCATCGCTGCCAGTGTGCGGTCATAATATCCGCCGCCATTGCCCAGCCGGTAGCCATTCGCGTCGATGCCCAGAACCGGAGATATCACCACATCCGGATCGCAAAAAGCGCCTTCTGCCGGAACCGGTATCCGCCAGAAACCGCGCTCCATCGCGCAGCCGGGTGTCCACTCGCGAAAGACCAGCGGCGCATCCTTTTGCATCACCACCGGCAAACATGTCGTCGCGCCGCGCTCGTGACAGCGGCGCATCCACCCGCGCAGGTCCAACTCGGCCCGGATCGGCCAATAGACCGCGATCACCTTGCCGGGGCCCGGTTCGATCAGCCGGTCAAGACCGTCGGCGATGACCTTTGCCTGCCGGTTCCGCTCCTCGGGGCGCATGGCGTCGCGCAACCCCAGCAGGCGCGCCCGTTCCGCACGGCGAAACCGCGCCACGTCGCGCCACGTCTCGGGGTCAACGGGAAAGCCGTTGACCAGATGATGCGCAAAACAGGGGGCGTCTCCGGGCGTGTTGTCGGTCATACCGACAGCCTATTCCCCCATAAGCGCCTTGTCGAAGGGATAGGTGGTCAGGTTCTCGTACCCGTCCTCGGTGATCAGCACCTGATCCTCCAGCTTGATCGAGAATTCGCCGCCCACTTCGCCGACGCAGGCTTCGACACACAACACCATGCCCGGCTCCAGCGCGTAATCATAGGCCCCCTCGACCGCCTTGTCGGGGTAGGACACCAACGGCCACTCGTCGCACAATCCCACCCCATGTATCATACAGCCGTATTTCTGCGCCTGGAACTTGTCATCCAGCCGGTGCGCGTTGGCGGTCAGTTCCGGAATGGTCACGCCGGGCCTGAGCATCTCCATGTTGGTCATGATATGCTCATGCGCGTGCCGCATCGCATAGACCATTGCATTCGTCGGTTTCTGGTCGCCGATCCACCACGTGCGGCTGATGTCGATGCAGATGCCGTAGGACCCGATCAGATCGGTGTCAAAGGCGATGACCTCGTTCTTTTGTGTGATGCGCGGCCCGCATTCCTGGAACCACGGATTGGTGCGCTGCCCCGAGGCCAGCAGGCGGGTCTCGATCCACTCTCCGCCACGCCGGATGTTCTCGGCGTGCAGCACCGCCCAGATGTCATCCTCGCTGGTCCTGCCATCGCCCACATTGGCGCGGGCAAACTCCTCCATCGCCCCGACGGCCGTTTCACAGGCATGGTGTGCACAACGCATCGCCAGAATCTCGTCCGGTCCCTTCACGGCGCGGGTCTTTTCGGTGACCTCCTCGCCCTCGACGATCTCGAACCCCTGCGCCTCCAGCGCGCGCAGCCCGTGCAGCATGATCTTGTCCACCGCCAGCCGCTTGTTGCCGCCGGAATGCTCCTCGATCAGCACGCGCACCTCGTTCGAGAACACATCCGCCGCCACATCCACCTTGTCGCCCCGGTCGAAATAGAACAGATCCGCGCCCGAGCGCTGCTCGCGCACCAGCGGGTTGAACTTGGACAGGAAAGGCGAGTTCTTGTAGTCCCAGATCACCATATACCCGTCAGCACACAGCAGCACCGCCCGGAACGGGTTGTGCGTGTTCCACAACTGCATGTTGGTCGAATCCGTCGCGTACCGGATGTTGAGAGGGTCGAACATCAAAAGGCCGCCATACCCGCGATCAACGATGGCTTTCGTCAGCCGTTTCCAGCGATACTCCCGCATCCGTTCCAGGTTCGGCAGCACCAGCCCCGCTGCTTCCCACTCGCGAAAGGCCAGTTGCGTCGGCCCGATTTCGATCCGGTCATTGTCGTTGGGCGTGCCGTCCGCCAGCGTTGTGCCCCGTGACGGATCGATCTTGCGGGTGTCTCGGTAATGCGGGTTCAAGGCTTGCCTCCCTGGGTTCTGACCCAGCCTGTCCAGCATCTGACGCAGGGTCGCCAAGGTTTGCGACGGATATTTCGTCGTTTTTCGACCGACAGGCGACAAATGCGGTGCTAGGCCCAGGACATGGCAGATATCTTGCAGAAAACGATTCCCTACGACCCGATGGCCCAGCCGCCCTTGCCGGGCATCCGGCCGCTGCAAATCGCGGACTGGCTGCATCAGGACGATGCCTTTGCCGCCCAGATGGCCCGGCGCGAGACGCTGTTGGCAAACCGCCGGGACGAGGTTCTGGCGCTTGATGACAGCGCCGTTCCGGCCGCGCAGGAATTGCTCGATCTGGTGCTGGCCCAGGTCTATCCCGACACGGGCGATACCGCCCAACGCCCGGATGGCGCCCGCATTCCCATTGATCGCACTGACCCGCTGGGCACCCTGTGCAGGCTGGTGCAGGAAGATTTCTGCATCCTGCACAAGCAGGGGGGAGAGCATATCCTGACCGGCGCAATCCTGTGCTTTCCGGCCAGCTGGACGCTTTCGGAAAAGTTCATGCGCCCGCTGATCGCGATCCACGAACCCGTGGCATCTTATGACGCCGACATCGCCAAACGGGTGCAGCGCCTGTTCGACGGCATTCAGCCCGACAGGCCGCTCTGGCGGTTCAATGCCCTTTGGTATGACGATGCCGAACTCTATCAGCCGCGCCGCGCCCACGCTCCGCGGCCCGCGCGCAACCGCTCACAGGCCCCGTACCTGCGGAGCGAGAGGCAGTGCCTGCTGCGACTGCCACAAAGCCGGGCCGTGGTGTTTTCGATCCATACATATGTCCTGGCGGCGCGGTCGCTGCCGCACCGGGACTGACGACTACAGTCCCAGAGCCGAGGCCAGCTCCATATATGCGCCACTGCTTTCCAGCAACACGATCGCGGCGGTATAGGACAGAACCTGCGTGTTCAGACGAAAATCCTCGCCCCGGATCAGATTGACCGCGGCCAGGGAAACCGCGACCGGAGTTGCCAAAAACGCAACAACTCCGGTCATGCACCAACTGGTCAACCTTTGCAGATCGTTGGAAAGGGCCTCTTGCGGGCATTTGTCGTCCTTTGCCAGGTGATCCGGGTCTGCTCGAAAGGTCAGGGCCAGTACTTGGTCGTCGAATAGCTTGGATTTGTCTTTATGCTTGTTACCGGTCTCTTGATGCGAGCCGGTCCAGCCGCCCCTTATCGAGACAATTTCGGCATTGTCGTTGTCGGCCAGGCCAGTCGGGAACGGGCCACAGACCGCGCTGAACAATTGCTTGCGGCTTCGCTTGTGCTGCGGTGCAAGGCTTGAGAATGCCGTCATGAACTGTTCGACCGTCAGACTTGCATTCGGTGACAGCCACTCGATCAATGTCGATTGCTGAACCTCGACCAGACGGTACAGGATCACAACCAGCATCATCTCTGAAAGTTCGCGGTCGTCCAACAGGTCAGAAACCGGCGACATCGAGATGACCAACCTGTTTCGGGGCGCGGGGGCCACACGTGCCAGAGCGGTTTTCAACCCCGCAATCCGGTCAATACGCCGGTGCCGGGGTTCCTGAACCGGGATATCGGCTTCCAGATGCAAGCGGATCAGATACTGACCCGAAACGATACGCGCATCATAGACCCCCATCACCGAACGGCGCTCGACATGATGGCCATAGTCTTCCAACGTGGAGGTAACGATGCGGCTGAACTGATCCAGCGCGCCCTCGACGCTGCCTTCGAAAACCAGGCCGCCGTGGTATTTGCCGTTCTGCGTCACAGGTGGAATCCCCCTATACGTGTACTGTCAGAATCAAGACTACTGCACGATGTGGGGGAAAGTTAGACCGAAAGTGAACTTTCGAAACGGAATTTATGGATTGATCACGGATTGGAAACCACAAGACCTAGGGGTTTGGGTCCCAATCATAGATTCAATGTGGCGAATATATGGCGTGGGCAACGCTCGCGATTTTGTCATCCATCGATTCGCGCGGCCATTATGGCAATCGCCTTCTGGTAGACGGTGGCGCTGTTCCATTGCTCGATCACCGTGAAATTCGGCTCTCCCGGCTGGTAGCCGCGACCGGGTTTCCACCCCTTCTGGCGCAGGAAATTCGCGGTCGAGGCCAGCGCATCGGTCATGTTGTAGAAATCGACCTGTCCGTCCCCGGTTGCGTCGACGCCATAGGCCAGCGCGTTGCCGGGCAGGAATTGCGTGTGTCCAAGCTCGCCATGTTTTGCGCCTTTTGTCGCCACTGAAATCGATCCCTGATCCACCAGTTTCAGCGCGCCGATGGCATGCGGAACGAAAAAGTCGGAGCGTCGGCAATCATAGGCCAGTGTTGTGATAGCGGAAACAACAGGACTATCGCCCATGAAGCGACCAAATCCGGTTTCCATGCCGTGAATGGCAATCAATATGCCCGCAGGCACACCGTATTGCCGTTCCAGCACCGCATAGAACTCCGGGTTCGCCGCCTTTCTCTTGCGCCCTTGCGCCACGATCACATCCGCGCCGCGCACCTGCATGAATTTGTCGAGAGAATATTTGAAACTCTTCTGGTTCCGATCTGCTGCGATGGTGCTGTTGGCGTACCGGGTCTGGGCCAGGGCGCTCAGCCCTTTCTTGCGCACACCCGCACGTTTCGCTTCTCCGGCAAAATCCTTCTTCCAGTTTTCAAACCCGGCGCTGGTATTGCCGCAGGTTGCCGCAGGCACTGTGGCGGGAAACAGGAACAAGCCGAGCAATGCGGCCACAACGACGCGCCGCATTCCGAATGGTACAAAATGCTCATTCGTGCCTCCAAAACCGGTACAATTCGTACAATTCGGCTTTGCACAGGAGAATTCTCCGAAAATGCGCTGAGGCGGGCGAAGAAAGGTCATGAAACTGTTCCATAGCTGAAATCCGTGACCAAGCGTATCGGCGGAGCCGTAAAGGTCAACGAAAAAGGGCGCCCTCACGGACGCCCTTTCGGTCATAAGCAGACTGCCGGTCAGCAGCTGTAATACATGCCGAATTCCACCGGATGCGGTGTATGTTCGTATGTGTGAACCTCTTCCATCTTCAGGGCAATATAGCCGTCGATCTGGCTCTTGGTGAACACGTCGCCCTGCAGCAGGAAGTCGTGATCCGCCGCCAGGCAATCCAACGCTTCGCGCAGGCTGCCGCAAACGGTCGGGATACCTTCCAACTCTTCCGCCGGCAGGTCGTACAGGTTCTTGTCCATGGCTTCGCCCGGATCGATCTTGTTCTTGATGCCGTCCAGACCGGCCATCAGCAGTGCGGCAAAGCACAGATAGGGGTTTGCCGACGGATCGGGGAAGCGGGCCTCGACGCGCTTGGCTTTCGGGCTTTCGGTCCACGGAATACGGACGCAACCCGAACGGTTACGGGCCGAATAGGCGCGCAGAACCGGGGCTTCAAAGCCGGGGATCAGTCGCTTGTACGAGTTGGTTCCGGGGTTGGTGAAAGCATTCAGCGTCTTGGCGTGCTTGAGGATACCCCCAATGAACCACAGCGCCTCGTCCGACAGATCGGCATATTTGTCGCCTGCGAACAACGGCTTGCCGTCTTTCCAGATCGACATGTTCACATGCATTCCCGAACCGTTGTCACCATAGATCGGTTTTGGCATGAAGGTCGCGGACTTGCCATAGGCATGCGCCACGTTGTGGATCACGTACTTGTACTTTTGCAGCTCATCTGCCTGTTTGGTCAACGTCCCAAAGATCAGCCCCAGCTCATGCTGGCACGACGCAACCTCGTGGTGGTGCTTGTCGACCTTCATGCCCAGTCGCTTCATGGTCGACAACATCTCGGAACGCAGGTCCTGTGCTTCGTCGGTCGGGTTGACCGGGAAGTAGCCGCCCTTCAGACCGGGACGGTGACCCATGTTGCCCATCTCGTACTCAGTGTCGGTGTTCCAGGACGCATCGGTCGCGTCCACTTCGTAGGACACCTTGTTGATCGAGTTCGAGAACCGCACGTCGTCGAACAGGAAGAACTCGGCCTCGGGTCCCATGTAGGCCACGTCACCGATGCCCGACGCCTTGAGATAGGCTTCGGCCTTCTGCGCGGTACCGCGCGGGTCGCGATCATAAGGCTCTCCGGTGTCGGGTTCGACAACGGTGCAGTGAATGCAGATGGTCTTTTCCGCATAGAACGGATCGACATAGGCGCTTTCAGTGTCGGGCATCAGTTTCATGTCCGATGCCTCGATCGACTTCCAGCCCGCGATGGAAGAGCCGTCGAACATGAACCCTTCGTCCAGAAAATCCTCGTCCACCAGGTCTGACACGATGGTCACGTGCTGCAGCTTGCCGCGCGGGTCGGTGAAGCGGATGTCGACATATTCGGCACCCTCTTCCTTGATCAGCTGAAGAACTGCGTCCTTGCTCATTCTTTTAGTCCTCTGTTTGAGATCTCGTTTGTTTCTTACAGCGCGTCCGAGCCGGATTCGCCGGTGCGGATGCGGATGGCTTGTTCGACGGGCGAGACAAAGATCTTGCCGTCGCCGATCTTGTTGGTCTTGGCGGCCCCGATGATCGCCTCGATTGCGGCATCGACCTGATCGTCGTCCAGCACGACTTCGATTTTCACCTTGGGCAGAAAATCGACGACATATTCGGCGCCGCGATATAGTTCTGTGTGTCCCTTCTGGCGGCCAAAGCCCTTGACCTCAATGACACTCAGCCCCTGGACACCGACGTCCTGCAGCGCTTCTTTCACTTCGTCCAGCTTGAACGGCTTGATGATCGCTTCGATCTTCTTCATCGGAGTTCCCTCGCAATCTTGTCAGGCTGGCTCAGATCACGTCTAAGATCGGGCGGCAACGCGTTTGCGGAAATGCGAGGTGTTTGGCAGCCTGAAACCGGGCTTGCGATCAAACTTTGATCGCAGTGCACAAAAAATGCGCGAAAGTGAATCGCGGGGAGAATTGCGATGACGGAATTGCTGACGGCGGCGCAGATGCGGGCGCTTGAAAAGGCCGCGATCGAGTCCGGTGAGGTGACCGGGCTTGAGCTGATGGAACGCGCCGGGCGAGGTGTTGTCGAGGCGATTTTCGAGGAGTGGCCGGAATTGGACAGGCGAGGGGCCAGCCCCTCGCGCTCTCCGGAGTATTTGGACAAAGATGAAGAGAACGCTCAGCGGGCCGTTGTGCTGTGCGGGCCGGGCAACAACGGCGGCGACGGGTTTGTCGTGGCGCGGTTGTTGAAGGAGCGGGGCTGGGAGGTGGAGGTGTTCCTGTATGGCGATCCCGAGAAACTGCCGAGGGATGCGAGGGTGAATTATGAGCGGTGGTGCGCCCTGGATGTTGCCTGTAAATGGGACGATGGTGCTGTCGAAGAGGCGTTGGACAATCAAGAACATGACTTGGTTGTCGATGCTCTGTTCGGTACTGGAATAACACGGACGATGCCGGACGACATTGATCGCGCTTGGCACGGCTTTGTACCGACCGTTACGCATAGACCGCAAAGTGACCGACGGCCAAAATACGTTGCCGTCGATTGTCCCAGCGGTCTTTGCTGCGATTCCGGAGCAAATTTTGGAGCTTTTCCAACTGATCTAACAGTTACGTTCCACGCTCCCAAGCTTGGGCACTACCTGTTGGGGGATGGTCATTATGGCGGAGGTCCCGGACTGTCGAATAAAATTGTTGTCGCTAATATTGGACTAAATTCCAACGCTGCACCTACGGAGGTCCAGTTGATTGATTTGCCTGAGAGCAGTGGTTTTCGTGGAAAATGGGCTGGTCAGCACAAATACAGTCACGGCCACGCATTGATCCTTTCAGGCGGTACTGGAAGAACCGGTGCGGCGCGTTTGGCGGCGCGAGGGGCACTGCGGATTGGGGCAGGGATGGTGACGCTGGCGGTGCCGCCCAGCGCGCAGCAGGAGGTTGCTTGCCAGATCACCGCGCTGATGCTGACGCGTGTCGAGGGCGCCGATGGGTTAGCGGCAGTGCTGGGGGATACCCGCCTCAACGCGCTCTGCTTGGGGCCGGGTATGGGCGTCGAGCGGGCGCGTGATCTGGTGCCGGTGGCGATGGCCGCCAAACGCGCCACGGTGCTGGATGCCGATGCGCTGAGTGCCTATGCCGAAGAACCGGCAGAGCTGTTCGCTCTGTTGCATGAGACCTGCGTTCTGACCCCGCATGGTGGCGAGTTTGCGCGCCTGTTCCCGGACATCGCGGCAAGCCTGGATGCGGAGCCCACGAAAGGGCCGGCCTATTCCAAGGTGGACGCGACGCGAGAAGCGGCGAAGCGGGCGGGTTGTGTTGTTCTGTTCAAGGGGGCGGACACGGTGATTGCGGCACCGGATGGGCGCTGTACGGTCAATTCGGCGCATTACGACCGGGCCGCTCCGTGGCTGGCCACCGCCGGAACTGGCGACGTGCTGGCGGGATTCATCACCGGCCTTCTGGCCCGCGGCTTTGCCCCGATGCAGGCGGCGGAATCGGCGGCCTGGCTGCATGTCGAATGCGCGCGTGAGTTTGGCCCTGGTCTGATCGCCGAAGATCTGCCGGAACAGTTGCCGAAAGTGTTCCGAATGCTTTCCTTGTGAGAGGGCAAAATTCCCCCTCGCACTTGGTTGAAAGCTTTGTTATTGAGCGCCTCATTACAGGGTTCTGTCCCTGTTCGTGCGGGCGTGGCGGAATTGGTAGACGCACCAGATTTAGGTTCTGGCGCCGCAAGGTGTGGGAGTTCGAGTCTCCCCGCCCGCACCATTATTCACCGTTTGACGAACGGTTTCCTTTACATTGTACCAATTGAAGACGCTTGGATTTTGGGCGCGGCAAAACAAGTGAGAGATATTCGAACCTAATTCACGATCAAAAAGTCGGTGAATGCTCACCCCAACAGAATGAGTTGTCCGATGCCCGCTATTGCGATGGCAATCCCCATGGGGAAATGGCCTTTTTGCGAGACACTGGTCAAACCCGCGCCTTGAAATACAGGAAGCCTTTGCATCACGACTGTTAACAGGCTGCCGATCAGCATCGCCGCCGAAAAAATGTAAGCAAAGGAAATTAACCCACCGGTCGGAACGAACAGGATCAGGACCGGAAGCATTTTGGTATCTCCACCGCCGATCAGTCGAAGAGAAAACAGTACAAATACCACCAGGAAAGCGATAGAGGCCGCTGCCAACCGCCACACAACCATGTCGAATGGAAGGGTGAGGCTGAACGTCACGAACAGCACCAACCCGCCCAACGGCAGAATATTTGGGATTTTCATATATTTCACGTCGCAATACGCGACGAGGCTCATCAGGAGGCAAAACATTGCTTGGAAAAACGGTGCCATTGCCGATCGCCTCAGCCAAATTGTGCGCCGACGGCGTCATCCGAGGTGAAAGGTTCAACTGACATCAGTTGATAAATCAGCTCTGCCTGGTTCTGCACGCCGGTCTTGGCGTAGATATTCCTCAGATGTGTGCGCAAGGTCGAAGTGGAAATTGCCAGGGCCTTGAGAATACCCTCGTTTGTCTTTCCACGGTTTAAAAGAACGCAAACTCGGTACTCGGCGCGACTCAGGCGGGCGGGGTTTTCGACGCTCAGGATAGGTTTCCCATCCAGCGGCGCCGTGTCATTGGGTGTCGACCGCAAAAGAGCATCCATGAACAGCCCCTTGGCGCGGTTGCCCCAGGTTTGTGCCAGCGTTTCCGCCAAGATGTTCAAGACGGCAAGAATTTGGGGCGGCACGGCCTCTGGAAAATGGAGTTCCAGCAGATCCGATGTCATGTCGTTGCGGGAGAGCGGTATAACGATCAACTCTCTCAACCGACGGTTCAGGTGAAACTCCATCAACGATGGATCGAATTCGTCGTAAAGCGTCGACTTGGCCCAGGTGGACCCGGGTTTGGCCTGATCCAGATATGGGCCGAGCAGGGTACGGGAATACGATCTGCACGGTCCGTGGCCGGTGGTCGGTTTTGCATCGTAGGAAATAGTCTTGGGAAGCGCGCGTGCCGTTTTTGGCACGCGCGCAAGCACCACGATTTCGGCGCCGAGGCTTTCGGCGATGCTATGAAGAGCATCCATCAACAAAGCTTTGGAGTGAAGGCATTCACACCATTTCGCGACTGCCCCAATCAGGCGGGCTTCGGAAGCGAGGTGGTTATGCTGACCTTCTGTGCGGTCGCCGTAAGAAAACATTCCTAACCCCCCAGGTCAGGTTACTCGTGAACAATGACCTCCACCCGAAAACAAACAGGGCCGAGGGTACAACAACCAAGTTGTGGCGAACTTGGTCACTATACATTGGCGAATAGTTTGAAAGGTTTCTACAAAATGGAGGATTTTCGATTAAATCTGCTGTTATTGAGGCCTGCGGCGAAAACAGTCGAGCCGGTAGTTGCGGATTATTCACGTATTGATGGAATCCGATCCCTAAAACTCCGTCAAAACTGATTCACGCCGCTCTCCAATTGGATACGTAGTTAACGTTGGGTATTGGGTTTGAGCGCGTCACAAAAGTCGCCACACTATCAAAGTGTGGCGACCGCTTTTGTGGAACGACGTGACGCAGGGTGTATGTCCGTCGAATGTCAGGTGAGGATTAGCCGGAGAAATATCGAATATAGCGAATGACATTCGGGCCGATGGTCAGCATGATGAGCGCTGGCAGCATCAGCGCCGCCAAGACAGCAGACATCTTGACCGGCAGCTTGTTTGCCATCTCCTGTGCTTTCATTTCGCGGTAATTACGCAACTCGTCCGAATAGGTCGAAAGCGCCTGAGACATGCTGGTGCCGAATTGCATCGACTGCTGGGTGACTTTCGCAAATGAACGTACGGTATCGACACCGGTACGGTCGGCCATGTCCATCAGTGCGGCATCCCGTGGGCGGCCCGCCTGAACTTGGCGCTGCGCCGAAAGGAACTCCAGCGAGATCTCGGGTGAGATTTCGGTCAACTCGTTACCTACACGGGCCATTGCGGCGTCGAATCCAAGCCCTGCTTCGACGGAGATGCGCATCAGATCCAGCGCGTTCGGAAAGCCTTCCTCGATCTTTTGCGTGCGCTGCTTGACCTTGTTGTTAAGCCAGAAATTCGGGCCGAAATAGCCGGCGCCGACGAGAAATGCCAGGAACAGCTTGATTTGAAAGTTGGTCAAACCGGAAACAAGGGCCGCTAGGCCGCTTGGGACCGACGCGCCGGGCATCTTGGTGATGACGACCAATGCCAGAAGGAGACCAGGAAGGATCAGGCCCAGAACGGCTCTGGTGATAACAAAGTACCGCAATGCGTTGGGCGACGTGAAACCCGCGCGCAGCAGACGCTGCTTGAGCTCCGAGCGCTCCTTTTCGTTTCCCGGAGCAAAAGCTTTGGTGAAACCGTCGAATTCAGCGGTAGGAGTTTTAAGGATCGCCTTGTCAAGACGCGCCATGTTGGGCGCGCCCTTTAAAGCCGCAATACGCGTCGCTGGTACGCTCTTGCGCCCCATATTCGCTGCGATGCTCCAGAAAACGAGTACTATTCCGATCCCCAGTCCCGAGAGGATCGTGATCTCAGGCGAGATTTCCATTGATGCCGCTAGGCTTTGGATATTGTTGAACATGGCTTTCGTCCTCTCAAATTCTGAAATTGACGAGTTTTTTCAGGAAAATCAGATTCAGGGTGGTCAGAACCACCACTGAAATGGCCATCGGCAGGAACAGCGGGTCCTCCATGACGCCCCGGTAATAATTTGGCGCAGTGATCGAGGTGAAGATCCCGATGATCACGGGCAAGGCTGACAGAAACCAGGCGGTCAGCCGGCCTTCGGATGAAATCGCACGGATCTTGCGCCGCATTGCAATCCGGTCGCGGATCACCCTGGATAGGATTTCGATGACGTTGACAAGATCGCCGCCGGTGCCGTGCTGGATGCCGATGCTTGCTGCCAGATAGTAGACATCTTCGATATCCACGCGCTGGGCGAACTCCTGAAACGCATCTGGCAAGTCGTCGCCATAGCTTATCTGGTCAAATACGATACCAAATTCGGTTCCGATCGGGTCGGGCATTTCTCGCGCGATCGCGCCAATCGAGTTGCTGAGTGGATGGCCGACCTTGAGGCCGCGTGCAAGCATGTCCAATGCATCAGGCAGTTGCTTGGTCAGCTCATCGGTACGCTTTTTGTATTTGATTTTGACAAAGCCGACCGGGCCGACAAAGCCTACCAGAATGGCCAGCACAAGAGCTGCGGTGGGGCCGAGCGGGTACAAGGCGAATGCAAACACGCCAAAGCCGAGCAGCAGGCAAAGAAACGTGAACTTGTCGATTCCGATGGTCAGACCGGACTGATGCAATTGCCGGGGCAAATCGCCCACGAACGGTACTTTTTGCCAGAAACCGCTGCTTTGCTTTGGTTTCAGCAGCGCCAACACGTCTGCCGCGTCGTGGCCCTTGGCCAACATCTTGAGACGGCGTGTTTTCGCTTCGTTGATTTTTTCCCTCCGACTGGCCAGTTGTGCCATGCCGGTGAAGGCAAGCAGCGTTCCCACTGCGATGCCGGTATAAACGAGATACGTGAATTCCTGTTGTCCAGCGAAGATTTCCATGATCACGCTCCCTTGGCCAGGAAGGTCGAAAGATCAAGGTCGATACCGGCGGCAACCAGATCGTCCATGCACTGCGGACGAATGCCGGTCGCGACGAACTCGCCGATGATCTCTCCGGTTTCCGATTTGCCCAGTTTGCGGAACACAAAAATGTCCTGCATGGTCACCACGTCGCCTTCCTGGCCGGTGATCTCGGAAATGCTGACGACACGGCGTTTGCCATCGGCCAGACGGGTCAGTTGAACGACAAAGTTGAGGCCCGACGAAATCTGTGCGCGGATGGCGCTGAGCGGCATGTCCAAGCCGATCATCGTGACCATCTGCTCGATCCGACCTATGGCATCACGAGCCGAGTTGGCGTGCACTGTGGTCATCGATCCGTCATGGCCGGTGTTCATTGCCTGAAGCATGTCGAATGCTTCGGCGCCACGAACTTCGCCCACGATGATGCGGTCAGGGCGCATCCGCAACGCATTGCGCACCAGATCCCGTTGCAGCACCGCGCCATTGCCCGAGGGGTTCGGCGGGCGGGTTTCCAGTCGCACGACATGTTCTTGCTGTAGTCGCAGTTCGGCGGCGTCTTCGACGGTAACGATGCGCGAACGATGGTCGATGCCGGCCGAAATTGCGTTCAGCATGGTGGTCTTGCCCGAACCGGTGCCACCCGAGATCAGAATGTTTTTGCGCGCTTCGACCAATGCCATCAGGAACTTGGAGGCGCGCTGGTCCAGCGAGCCCGATTCAATCAGGCGGTCAAGCGTCAGAGGTGTCTCGGAAAACTTGCGGATCGACATGCTGGGACCGTCGATGGCGCAGGGGCGGATGATGGCGTTGACACGGCTTCCATCCTCGAGACGGGCATCCACCCAAGGGTTGCTTTCATCGACGCGGCGACCGATGCGTGACACGATTTTGTCGATGATGCGCAACAGGTGCTTTTCGTCCCGGAAGCGCGTGTTTGTGCGTTCCAGCACGCCGCGGCGCTCCACGAACACGTCGCGGTGGCCATTGACCAGAATGTCATTGATCGTCGGATCGGCCAGCAGTGGCTCAAGCGGCCCAAGGCCCAGAACCTCGTCCATCAGCTCATCCACGATCCGGCGGAAATCATCCGAGCGAAGCGGGTTGTTTTCTGCAGCCAGAACCTCGCTGGTCAGCGCGGCGACCTCGCGGCGCAGTTCCTCGGGCGCAACTTTTTCCACAACCGAAAGGTTGAGGCGATCCAGCAGGGCTTCGTGCAGGCGGCTTTTGAGTTCCAGGAACTTTACCAGCTCCTTTTCTTCTTCCGATTGCTTGGCCACTATCACCGGTTTTACATCTTCGACCGGACGCAGATGAATGGCCTTTGCAGTCGCTTGCTCGCTGCTATTTGAAAAATACTTGAACATTTTTACCCCCTAATCAGGCTTTCGCAGTCGCGACTGCAGTGTTTTCCTTAAGATCTGCAGCGATCTGTCTTCCCATCTTCGCAAGCGCTGCGGTCAGCGCCGATCGCCCGGCTGCTTTCGATAGCGGTTGACCGCGATCGACAGCTTCGCGAGCTGCGTTTTCGTCATGCGGCAGCCAATAGCGGAGCGGGCGGCCCAGGATCGCCGAAGCTTCCTTGTGATGACTGGATTGAACCAGCGGCTTTTTCTCGTGATTGACCACCAGATCAATCTGAAGCGTTGGCACATCCTCGGTGAAGAAATTGGCCAGGCGCAGGCATTGCTGAACGGACGGAACCGCGCTGTCGGTCACAAGGCACATCCGGTCACTCATTTCGAGCACTGGCGACAGCCAGGGCACCAGGGCGCGAGGCAGATCCACGACAACATAGTCGTATTTGCTGCGCAGAACGTTAAGCAGGGATTTCACCTGCTCGGGGCGCAGGGAATCCACGGGCGCAAATCCAGTTGGTGCTGACAGGACATCGACCCCGTTTTCGGCCTTTACCATGGATTGTTCCAAGAATGTGGCGTCGGGCATGGTTCCCTCAACCGCCATCTGGAACAGAGTTTCGTTCGGCTGCACGTCCAGAAAGCTGCTGATCGCGCCGAATTGCAGATCAAGATCCACCAGCGCAACGCTGTTGGTCGGCACCTTCTTCATCATGCCACGCCGGTCCAATAGCTGGTCGGCCACATTGACGGCGACGGTGGTCGAGCCGATCCCACCACGCGCTTGCGCGACGGAGATGATTTTCCCAGCGCGACCGGAATCGGCAGATCCGAATGCGATTTGATTGCCCACATTCATTGCCTTGCAGATACTGTTGCGCAGATCATCGGCATTCATGGAGATAGGCAGCACGTCGGTTGCGCCGGCATCGGTCAGTTTGCGGGCATCGCTGAACAGGATGCCATCATCGCTGAGCGCGATGATCGCTGCATGTGTGCCTCCGCCCTTGCGAATGGCGCGGATCGCTTCGACATCGTCCGAAGCTGCAGCTCCGGTCCGGAACACGATCACATCGGTCGAAGCGGCGAGTCCGGTGGCCTTGCCGTTGATCTGGGGCAGGGTTGCGTTCAAACCCGTCACTTTCAGCGAAGCGTCGGTGCCCAGAGCGGCTTGCAGGCTGGAGTGAACCAGCGGGTCGTCTGATACGACTGCAATTGTCTTATGTCTCTGTTCCATTTTACTATGCTCCTGTCTGAAATTATCCGCTGGTGCCCATTGCCAGGTCTTCACCAGGCATCGATGCACTCATGGAGGGGAAGGTTACGGAGGCCCCGAGATCCGGGGAGGACGTACCTCCGGCCAATGCCACCAGCCCCCCTAGCGGCGAAATGAATTCAAAAGTTTGGTTTTGCACCTCAACTGTAACGATCGGCGTGAACGGACCGCCCAAGAAGCCAAGGTCACTGTCGTAAGTGTAGGAAAAGCGCAGATTGGAAATCGTGCTGTTGATCGGCATTGATCCTTGAACGATGTCCCAGATCTCGCTGGCAGTGTCGTTGGTGGAGTCTCCGCTGCAGCTGATCGTTCCGACGTCGGCACAGACATTCGCGCCGCTGCTGCACATTGTGCCAAAGTCGGGCGCGGTGGAGCCGTTTTGAACCGGTCCGCGGCGGTGCACGTTCGGTACGCCGGTGCAGGCCGGTGGGCGAACAGCGGCGATGCGGGCCGCCACATGCATGGCTCGTTCGGCGGCAGCGTAGTGCATGCTCATGCGGCCAAAATCGATCAGGCCAAAGAACATAAGCAGGAAGATCGACAGGACAACAGCGAATTCGACCAGTGTCGTGCCGCTTTCATCCCGACGCAGGCGTGCCAGTTGCTGGGCGAGGCGGTATTTTCTTGCAATATGTCTCATGCTCCAAATACCCGTGACTGATCCGAAATGACGGTGTTGACGTTTTGCAGGTTGCCCCCGACCAGTGAGAAGACATCGGCAAAGGGGAAAGTGACCGACAGGTTCGCAGTGACCTGGATGACCGGCGCGGGCGAAACGCGGTAGGTTCCGGCGACGCAGTTCAGGCTGAGCGAGACCGAGTTGACGCTGATCCCAGACGGGAACGGCGAGGTGCCGTCGATCCGGTTTCTGACGATCTCTTCGGCCTTGGTCGTATAGGTGCTGACCGCTGTGCCGCCGCTGCACATATCCTTGGGAGCGACGCGGGCCAGATAGCGCGTGGCGTCACGGACGCCTGCGTTGACATTCTGATAGGCCCAGAACAGACGACCGCCTTCGATGGTTACGGCGAACAGAACCAGCATCATCGGCATCAGTATGGCGAATTCGACCAAGGCGGCGCCGGATTCGTCGCGGCGGAAATCCGACAGTTTCTTGCTATGGAACAGACGAGACAACATGGGATCACCTGTAAAGCTGGACAACGTCGTGGAAGAGAGAGCCGGCACCGGGGCTGTATTCGCTGGCGCTGCCGACGACCTCGCCCCAGATGTCAACGGTGGGAGGAGAGGAACCGTCATCGCCGACAGGCTCGGTCAGGAAGATCTTGAAGAATTCCTGGACTGGCACGTTGGTGGCGGCTCCGTTGATCGGGTTGGCAGAGCAATCGATACCGGCGGCGATGATCACGCGGCGATCCGGATCACTGCTTTGATTGTTCGAGCACATCGGGCGACCGGTTTCGGCCTTGCCGGTCAGAAGCGGAGCGGAGGAACTGGCGGCCGCGTTGATCTCGGCAAGGTAGTATTCATACCGAGTTGTGGCGGAAGGGTGCGGATCAGTGCCGTCGTAGTTCATATTGACATAGGCTGTTCGGCCTGCGTTCCAGCTGCCGTCGCCAAATCGGCTGCAGCCACCGCTTCCAAAGCAATCGTCGCGCGGCATGCCCATTGTATCAGGCGAGATCTCCTCATTTCCGCTGATGCAGGTGTTGCCGGTGCCGGGAACAATACCCTTGATCACATTTGGGGCAGGCGGGAAGTTCGCATTGTTCTTCTTGCCATTCATGATCGAGCGGTAGATATCGAAGCGCACGTTATAGATGGCGTTCTCGATGCCGACTTTCTGGCCCGGTTCGATATCGACGCCGCGCATGTTGAAGCATTGCGTGATGCTGCCCTCGGCCCCGATCAGGCAGGCGTCAAGGTTCACACCGCTCAGACCGGCGCAGGGGCCTTCGTCGTCGACCAAAGTCTTGGCCGGGTCGAGGAAGCCGAAATCGCCGGGCCCCCAGCCCGCGCCATTACCGCCAGAGCGCAACAGGATCATATCACCGATATTCTCGTCCGCCTTATAATTTGAATCGGGCAGGCAGAACATCATCGGGGTCACGTCGCAGGCATATTGGGTAAATCCGGCGATTGCCGATCCATTGGCCCAACTGTCTGGCATTGGATTTCCGGTCAGGGCGGCGAAGACAGCGCCGAACGTTGCGGCGACTGTCGAAGGTGTGGTCTGAACCAGAACATATGCAGCTTCGGTCGCATCCGTGGTGGTCGCTGTCACGACATCGGTGTCATCGGCGGGAAGGTCAGACAGAAATGTCAGGGTAAAGTCGGTATTGCCACTCAGCTGGCTGCCGCCGCTGCCGAAAGTCTTGTTGTCGACGATCATGTTCTCGGCGGCTGCGGTTGCCCGGATGATGGCGTCGGCACCTCCGTCCAGCTCTCCGGCGGCGGCCAGGGCGACGTGATCGGCAAAGGACTGAAGTTCGGTCCGGGTGATCGCGGTGCGACCGACGTCAAAAGAAAGTGCGACGATACCGAAGAAGATGGCAAACGATACCCCCCAGATCACCAGCATCGCGCCGTTTTCGTCAGAGGCGAGGCGTTTCATGGTGTTGGCGGGTTTCATCTGTCATCTCCTCGGCAAATCGTTTCAGCGCAGTTCGGTAACGGTCACGTCTGTACCGCGGCGAACGACGACGGTTTTGATCGGTGCTTGTTCCGGCACCGGCGACAACTCGCGCAGAACATCGCTCAGTCCGATGGATTCCAGCGGTTCGTCATTGGCCGCCTCAAGTGTGCGCAGCGTCAGGCTGAGCGTTCCTGCGCGCTGGGCGAGCGCCAGGCGCTGGCCTTCTTCAGGCGTGACTTCGACGGTGACGGTACGGGCGACACCGGGCGCGTCTTTTTGCTCGTCCGCTTCCTGATCAACGCCGATGATGCGCTTGTTCTGCAGGATCGTGACGGTCTTCAGGTCCTTATTGGCACCGTGCGTCAACAGGATGTCGACGAAATCGCCCGGCGTGACAAAACCGCCAACACCGGACTGGGCGTTCACGTTGATTGCCATCGCGCGGTTGTTGGCGCTGATGGTCTGAACGATGGTGACTTTTTCGCCAAAGTTCGACACCTTGTTGGTCAGGATCAGCTCACCCTGAGAGATTGCGCGCTTGGCGCGGCGAAATTCCTTGCCTTGGCTTGGAAGCAATGTGTCGTAGGCGGTATAAACGCCGCTTGGCAGCGCTTCTTTCGGCCAGGCGATAGTGGTCAGTTTCTGGGCGTCCACGACTTGGCCAAAGTCGATGTCCTGGGCGGCAACGATGACGTTGACGACCTTTTCTTCTTCGACGGCTTGTCGTTTGGCATATTCATTCTCGATGTAGTCACGGGCCAGATACACCGAGCCCGCTGCAACCCCCAGTCCGGCGACGAATGTCAGGAAAGAAGAGAAACGCATGGTGGTCTCCAATATTGTTGGTCGGCGCTCTTGATGCCGTTGATCAAATGGCCCGGAGGGGGCGTTTCACCGCTGACTTGGCAGCCATGTACTGATTTGCGGTGAAACGCCCTGTTCAAATCCGTTCGAAGTCGCACTCTTTAAAAAAACTATGGATAACGGTGACGTCTTGCGGATTTGCTCCGGGAGGTGTTGCCGCGAAATCTCCAAGGCCGCGGCAACAATTTCATTTGAGAAAGTGCTTCTCTAAAGTTACGGCGTGGTTCCGCAGGTCGGCACCGAGCCGTCTGCATTTGGCATACAGTTGCCAGCGGCAGTCATCGAACCTGCGACGTCGCCTGCCAGCGTCGAAAGCGCGCCGGCGCCCAATACGACCGCCAGTGCGATTGCGATGCCGTATTCGACCAGAGTCGCACCCGACTCATCACGACGCAGACGCTTGAAGGTATTTGCGATAAAGTTTTTCATATCTTGCTCCAAAAAATGTGGGTCGCCCCAGGTGTTGGGGGCGATGGTGAGTTCGCAGACGATCCACCCCCTGGAAACGCTGCTGACACCCACATTAGAGGACCCGAATATGACGCCGCGTCGTTCAAGAGGATCAGATTTTCCCCTTTGGGTTGAATCTTTTTCCTTCAAGGTCTTTTGAAATCGTGGATTTGAAA